>JAGWST010000217.1 GCA_028869325.1 bacterium
AGACGGGCAAGATCATCGCCCCAGAGCTGTACGTCGCGATCGGGATCTCCGGGGCCATCCAGCACCTCACGGGCATCAAGGACGCCCGCACGATCGTCGCCATCAACAAGGACGCGGAAGCGCCGATCTTCGAGGTGGCCGACATCGGCCTGGTGGGCGATCTCTTTCAGATCATTCCCGAGCTCGAGCGCCTGCTCGGCTAGCGCCGGCGCCGGTGACTGGCGGGGCGCGCCGTCGCGCCCTACAGGTTCTTGACGAGCCGCAGGGCATCGTAGATCGCCGCGTGGGTGTTGCGGCACGCCACCGCATCGCCGATGCGGAAGAGCTGGAAGGCGCCCTGCGGATTGCTGCGGATGGTCTGCGGCTGCCCCGCCAGCAGCTGCTCGTGATCGAGCTCGCCCAGATGTGATCGCCGCTAAGTAGCGGCCCGCCCCATCGCGCGAGAGCGTCACCGAGCGCAAGCGGCCCATGAGCGCCTCGGTGCGCCGCAGCTTCACGCGCCCCAGGCCCGGTAACTGCACGTGCGCCCACCGCTCCTCACCGCTACCGCGCGCAACTTGAGCGCGGCGCTGGTCGAGCGTGAAGCGCACGCTCGCCTTGCCGCCCCGGCGGCGAAACTTCGGATACCGGGCCCGCTGGGCGAAGAAGTTCGTAAACGCGCGCTCCTGGTCCCGCAGCACCTGGTTGAACGGCTCGCGCGGCAGGTCTGCGAGCCAAGCGGTCTCGGCAGTGCGCTTGAGCGCGGTGAGCTCGCGCGAGAGCGCCACCCAGCTCAACCGGGTCTGATCGGCCTCATAGGCACAGGGCGATGCCGCCCCTGGCGCGCTCCACGTGATAGCCGCGATAGCGCGCCTTCGGCATGCCATCCTCCGGATACGCGGGCTCGTGCGCCGTCGACATGAGGCGATTGCGCAGCGCGAGATGCCGCAACTGGTAGGGTTGCAGGAGCGGATCCAACGCCGTTACAGTGAGTCCGGGACGCGTGCCCCGGCCCAGCCGCCGCCGGCCATCGCCATCCGCACGGACTCCCGGGCGCGGCTCATCCCCCGCGGCCTTGCAGGTACCGCGCGGCCGCGCCGCAGTACCAGTCGATCAGGCGCAGCACCAGCTGCTCGCTGGTGCGCGAGTACGGCCCCGGCGCATAGGCGAGCGATTCGACGCCGCTCTGGTTGTTCTCCGCGAGCGCCCGGTCCTGATCGTTGGTCGCGCTCCAGACCTCGATGAGCCGCGCGAGGTCGTAGTCGACTCCTGCCACCGCGTCCTCGTGCACGATCCAGGTGCCGGTGACCGTGGTCTGCCGCGGGCCCGTGGGCAGCGCCTGGAAGAAGAAGCAGTAATCCCCGGCCACGTGGTTGAATCCGTTGGGTTGGATGGCCCACCAGAGAACGCCCACGTCGCCGTCGCCGACGCGCCCTAGAGTCTTCGCCACCGCCGGCCGACCGTCCATGGTGTAGGACACGGTGCCTTCGGTGAGCGGATAGCGGCCGATCTCGTACCAGGGGCCGATGACCGAGCCGCTCTTCAGGCCCCTCGCCTCGCAGCGC
>JAGWST010000218.1 GCA_028869325.1 bacterium
ATGGCGGCCAGACCGATCTCAGAGCGGCCGTTGACCGCTGCGTGCAGCGGCGCCTCCCCCTCTTTGTGGTGACGCTCGATGTTCTCCAGCACCACGATGGAGTCGTCGACGAGGATCCCGATCACCAACGTCATCGCCAGCAGCGAGACGGTGTCGATAGTGAAGTTTGCCAGCTTCATCACCGCGAGCGTGATCAGCAGCGAGGTCGGGATCGCGATCAGCACGACCACGGCGGCGCGCCACGAGCCCAGGAAGAACATCAACACCAGGCTGGTGAGGATCACGCCCTCGAGCAGCGTACGAAAGACGGCGTCGATCTGCTCCTCGGTGTACTTCGCCGAGAGGTGGATGACGGTAAAGCGGACGCCGGGGAACTGCGCCTCCAGCCTCGGGATGGCGGCGATCACGTGCTTCGCGGTGTCGACCTCGTTGGCTTCCGTCGCCTTCTGGACGGCCAGGTACATCTCGGTCTTGCCGTTGACGTACGAGTAGACGCGCTGCGTCTCGAAGCTGTCCGTCACCGCGGCGACGTCGCCGATCTTGAGCGCACCGGGAGCCAGGCTCCACGGGTTGAGCGAGCCTGCGGCGTTGGCCGAGGAGTTGCCCTGGCCCGATGCTCCGGCCCCTGGTCCGACTTGCAGCGGGAGGTCTGCCACCTGCTCCGGCGTCTGAACGTCGCCGCGAATGTCGACCGTCGTCTCGCGCGTCGGCTGATAGATGATCCCGCCTGGCAGACGCTGGTTATTACTTCCGATCGTGTTGACCAGATCGTTGAGCGTGAGGTTGTTCGCCTGCAGCGCCACCGGATTGGCCGTCACCTCGATCGCCGGCGTCACGGTGCCGTAGGCGTTGACGTTGGCAACGCCCGGCGCCTGCTCCACAGCGGGAATGATGCTGTTCTGGATCAGCTGCGAGAGGCCGGCCTTCGAGTAGCTGCGGGCCGTCACGCCCAAGAAGACGACGGTCGGCTCGCTGGGATTGAAGGTCTGCACCGTCGGCGTCGTGAGATCGTTGGGTAACTGAGACTGCGCCGCTTGCAGGCGCCGCTCCACCTCTTGCAGCGAGACGATCGAGCTGGCGCCCAAGTTGAAGATCGCCGAGATGTTGGCGCGCCCTAGCTGCACCGTCGAGTTGATGACGTTGAGATCGGGTGCGCCGGCGAGCTTGTCCTCGATCGGACGCACGATGTTGTCGCGCATCTCCGTCGGTGAGGCACCGGGAAAGGTTACCGTGATGGTCACGGTTGGCAGATCGACGTTCGGCGTCTGCTGCTGGACGAGGGTCTTATACGAGATCAGGCCCGCGATCGTGATGAACGCGAGCATGACGAAGACCAGGGCCGGACGCTGAACGAAGAGCCGCGTCAGCCACATCAGCGGAGGACCACACGCTCACCGTCGCGCAGACCCAGCGAGCCATCGCTCACCACGTGGCTGCCGGCGGCTACTCCGCTCACGACGGCGTAGCGTCCGTCGTTGGCCCTGACGCGGACGCGGACCGTTTTGGCGGCGCCGCTCTCGACAACCATCACGCTATCGTCGTTGTCGTCAAGGAACGCCGTCGCCGGGATCGCTATGCCGTGCACCGAGGGGCGGCTGACGCGTCCGAGGACCGCCATGCCCGGGCGCAACGCGTCACTCGCGTTGGGCACGTCCACTTTGACGACGAAGCCGCTGCTGTTCGGCTGCGTCGGGGAGAGCAGCGCCGCCACGTGCCCCTCGAAGGTCTTGCCGGGCAGCGAGTTCGAGCTGATCTCGACGCGCGCACCCTGCTCGAACCCAACCACTTGCCCGGCGAACGCCGAGAGTGTGGCGTAGACGTGGTCCATCGCCTGGATGGTGAAGATCTGGCGCGTCCCCGGATACTCCCCCGGATTGATGTTGCGGTTCACGATCACGCCGTCGATCGGCGAGAGGATCCTCGCCTTCGCGATCTGCACGCGGATCTGATCGGCCTGCGCAAGCGCCTGCGCCGCCGCCGCGCGGGCGGCGGTGAGGTTGGCGGCTTGCAGGCCCTGCTGCGGTGTGCCGTTGGCCTGGGCATTGGCCTGCGCTGAGGCGAGCACGGCTTTGGCGCTCGCCAGGCTTTGCTGATCGTTGCGAACCTGCGTGCGCTGTTGCTCGACCTGGAGCTGGGCGATATACCCTTGCTTGAGCAACTGCTCGTCGCTCGCGAGCACGGTCGTCTCTTGGGCCAGCGTATGCTCCGCCTGCTGCACGGCCGCCCGCGCGCTGGTGACGGAGTTCTCGCCCTGCGCAATGGCGAGATCGGCCTGATAGCCGGTCTGTGCCGCCTTCGCCTGCGCGGCGGCGTAGTTGCGTAACGCCCCCTGCAGGTTCGCCCGCAGGTCCGCCGTGCCGAGCCGCGCCAGTAGCTGGCCCCGCCGCACGCGGTCGCCTTCGTTCACCAGCACCGCGTCGGCCGGCTCGGCCAGCCCGCTAGTCAGCGCCACGCTCTGAAACGGCGCGATGAGGCCGCTGAGATCGCTGATTGGGGTCACGGTACGTTCGCCGGCCGTGCTAACGCGCACCGCCGGGGGCGGCGGCGCAGGCCTCACATTGCGCTGATGAGCGCACGCGGCAAGGAGCCCGCACACGGCGAGCATAGCGAGGCAGCGTTGTGCGGAGCGCATGATCGTTAGTCTAGCAACTCTTCCTGGGAGGGGGATTGGAACTAACCCGCGGTGTGGGCCGGCCGTCCGATCGCCTGGGCTATGGCGATGACCTCCTCCTCGGAGAGACCCAGGCCGGCCAGAGCGGCCCGGTGGCGGTGAACCAGCACCGCCGCCTCCCGGCGTTGCGCTCGTTCCTCACGGAGGCGCTTTACCTCTTCGGTGACGCGCAGGGCAAGCTCGTGGCTGCAGGCCACACCCACCTCGGCGAGGCGCGCCTCGTGCTTGCGCAACGCGTGCTCGACCAGCGCGGCACCCGAGTGCTTGCCGTAGACGAAGTGCATCTCCGCACCGACCAGCTCGGCAGGGACGGCCTCGTAGATGCGGCGGTCGATGAGCATGCCCTGCGTATGAATGCCGCTCTCGTGAGAGAAGACGCTCATCCCAACGATCGGCTCGTGGAGCTGCATCGGGACGCCGCTCATCTCCTCCATGAAGCGTGCCAGATCCCGCAGTTGGTGGTACTTGAAGCCGGGGATATCCACGCCGTACAGGACGCGCAGCGCGGTCACCACCTGATGCAGGGGAACGTTTCCCGCGCGCTCGCCATATCCGTTCGCCGTCACCGTGAAAGCCTTGAATCCGCTGGCGAGCGAGGTGATGCAGTTGATCGCGGCCAGTCCGTAGTCGTTGTGGAAGTGGTTGAGCAGGGTCACATCGGGCCCGATCGCCTCGACGATGCGCGAGCAGTACCAGCGCGTCGCCTCGGGCGTCAGCGTGCCGACGGTGTCGGGCCAGGCCGGGCGCACGCCGCCGGCCTCCAGGCCGCGGCGGAAGAGCTCGATGAAGTAGTCGACGTCGCCCCTGCTGCCGTCCTCGCCGCCGAACTCGACGCGCTCGACGCCCTTGGCGCGCGCGTAACGGATCGCCTCGCAGTGCAGCTCGAGATTCTCTGCGCGATACCACGAGACCGGCGTCTCCAGCCACTCGGAGTCCGGCTTGCCGGCGTGGTGCAGCAGCGTCTTGCCGATCTTGTACTTCAGGTGCAGATCGCTGCCGCTGGTAAAGACGAAGAACGTGACCTCGCGGGGGGCCACGCCCACCTCGTCCAGCGCGGCGAGGGTGACGTCGATGTCCTTGGGGTTGCTGCGGCACATGACGACCAGCTCCAGGTCGTCGCGCAGATCGCCGCGCCGCTTGGCTTGAGCCAGCAGCTGCAACGTTCGCTGGTCGCCTTTGGCCGCGGCGGGAAAGCCGATATCCATGATGTGGACGCCAATATCCGAGAGTCGCTTGGCGATCTCCAACTTCTGCTCCGGCGTATAGCAGATGCCGGGCATCTGCTCGCCGTCCCGCAGTGTATCGTCGTAGATGCGCAGCTCACGGGGATCCGGAAACGAGACGTCCTTGGTGAACTCGCGGGGATCGTGGATCAGCTGCCCGACGGGCTCACGAAACTCCATGGGTGCCTCCCAGCGCGCAATTTCAGCTTGCGCAAGAGTTTCGCTCCAGCGTGCCGTTTCTC
>JAGWST010000219.1 GCA_028869325.1 bacterium
CGCTCGGCAATCGTTCGCGCAGCGAGCGATTCGGCTTCCGTGCCGATCTCGTCGATCACGACCACTTCCGGCATGTGGTTTTCGACCGCCTCGATCATCACCGCGTGCTGCAGCGCCGGCTCCGTCACCTGCATGCGCCGTGCGTGGCCGATCCCGGGATGCGGGATATCGCCGTCGCCCGCGATCTCGTTGGACGTGTCGACGATGACCACACGCCGGCGGTCCTCCGAGAGCACGCGCGCGATCTCGCGCAGCATCGTCGTCTTACCGACGCCGGGGCGCCCGAGCAGACAGATCGACTTGCCGCTACGCACGACGTCCAGGATCAGGTCGATCGTTCCGTAGACGGCGCGGCCGACGCGGCACGTCAAGCCGATCGCCTTGCCGGTACGGTTGCGGATCGCCGAGATGCGGTGGAGCGTCATCTCGATGCCGGCACGATTGTCTTTACCGAACGGCCCGAGACGCCCGATGACGTGCTCGAGGTCCTCTTGCGTGACCGGATCGCTCGAGAGATAGACGAAGTCGTCGGCGAAGCGTGCCTCAGGCAGGCGTCCCAGGTCCAAGACGACTTCGATGATCGCTTCGAGGTCCGGAAGGCGGATCAACGCCTGCCTGATCGGAAGAGGGAAGATGTCGAGGAGCTGCCTCAGCTCCAACGAGGGTGAGATTGTCTCTGGTTGCACCGCCAACGTGTCGCCACCTCAGTTTCCGATGCGAGCGAGAAGCGGGAAGCCGTGTCAGCACCTACACGCCTGCTCAACCCCTCCCCTCTCCGCATGGAACGCGGCTGGCGAGGGGTTTCGCGAGCCGGAGAGCCCCGGCCTGCTCGGCGCCGTGCGTGCAACCTGCTAGGCGACGACCCGGACCGTCTTGAGCTCGGGATCGGCCGGCCCTTGCATGTGCACACCTGCCTTCACCTCGAGCGTCAGATACTCGATGATCTCTTTGGTGACGCGCTCGCCCGGCGCGATGATCGGGATCCCCGGCGGGTACGGCGTGATCACCTCCGCGCAGATGCGCCCCGCGGATTGACGGAACCTCACCTTCTCGGTTGCGGCCAGGAAGGCATCACGCGGCGCCATCGCCATCGGCGGAATGGGCGGAAAGTTGTACGTCCCCTGCTTCAGCCTGCGCTCCAGCACGCCCGAGGGCGAGAAGATGTCGACAGGGCGATCCTCGCGCGCCAGCTCCTTGACGCCGTGGACCAACTTATCGGCGGCCGCGGCGTCGGTGCCGATGGTGAAGAGCGCAAGCACGTTGAAGAGGTCCGCCAGCTCGCACTGCACGTTGTAGCGATAGCGCAGGATCTCGTTGGCCTCATAGCCGGTGTAGCCTAGCCGCTTCACCGTCACGGTGATCTTGGTGGGATCGAAGCCGTGGACACCCGGACGGCCGACCAGCTCGCCGCCGAAGCAGTAGA
>JAGWST010000220.1 GCA_028869325.1 bacterium
ACCATCGCCTCCACGAGCGAGAACCCGGGCGCGCACCCGCGCTGGATATCCATCGCGGGCGCAATGCCCGAAAGGCCGCGCAGCAGACGCGGGCCGCGGCCCGCGGCCTATGGCGAGGCTACGCGGTGACCGCCAATGCCGCTAGCGCCGCGTCCACGGCCGCCAATCCCTCTTCCAACTCCGATCTCTTGACCGTCAGCGGCGGCGCCACCATGAAGAAGTTGTAGCGTCCGAAAGTGTAGGCACCGCGCTTGCGCAGCTCCGCGTAGAACGCCGGCATCGGCCCCTGACTCTTCCCCTGCCACGCCACCAGCGGCTCACGCGTCGCGCGATCCTTGACCAGCTCGACGCCGAAGAAGGCGCCAACGCCGCGCACCTCGCCGATCACCGAGTGCTTGCGCGCGAGCTCGTCGAGCCCGGTCCGCAGCCAGCCTTCGATCTCCCGGCCGCGTTCGTAGAGTCCCTCGTCACGATAGGCGCGTAGCGTCGCCACGCCGGCGGCCATTGCCAACGGATGTCCCGAGTACGTGTGCCCCGCCATGAGCGGATGATCGTCGAAGTACATGGCGACCGACTCGCGCACCAGCACGCCGCCCAGGGGGACGTACGACGAGGTGACGCCTTTGGCGAAGGTGATCAGATCGGGAGTGAAGCCGAGCCGATTGGAGCCGAAGATCGCGCCCGTGCGGCCGAAGCCCGTCATGACCTCGTCCGCGATCAGCAGGATCCCGTAACGGTCGCACAACTCGCGCACGCCTTGGAGATAACCGTCGGGGTAGACGATCACGCCGTTCGAGCCGACGACCGGCTCCAGCAGAATCGCCGCGATATCATCCGGATTCTCGTAGCTGATCACCAGCTCCAGGTGCGCCAGCGCGCGCTCGACCTCTTCGCGCGAATCCTTCGTGTCGAACGGGCTGCGATACGGGAAGGGCGCCCAGAAGTGCACCACGCCCGGAATCCCCGGCTCGTTTGCGTAGCGGCGGTTCTCGCCCGTCAACGTCCCCGCCCCCGCCGACGAGCCGTGGAACGAACGATAGGCGGCGAGCACCTTGCTGCGCCCGGTCGCCAGACGCACGATCTTCACCGCGTCCTCGTTGGCCTGCGCGCCGCCGGTCGTGAAGTAGACGCGGCCGCCCTCGCTCCAGGGCAGGATATTGGTCAGCTCGTCGGCCAGCTCCAGACGGGTGTCGTTGAAGAATGCCGGCGTCGCGAAGCAGAGGCGCGCCGCCTGATCCTGGATCGCCTTCACGACCTTGGGATGGCCGTGGCCCAGGTTGACGGAGATGAGCCCGGAGGCGAGGTCGAGATAGCGCCGGTCGTCGGCATCGTAGAGGTATGAGCCCTCACCGCGCACGATAACGGGCGGATGGGCGCCGGCCTGCGTAAGCCACGGCGAGAGCACCCGCTGCGCGTGCCTCTGCTGCAATGTTTCCGAAGTCGTCACGATGCCAGAACCCCTCTCTCGACGGTCGAGTCGTCTTGTCATAGCGTTCGCTCCCGGCCACGCGCGCTCTTGTTTTCGACAGGCGAATGCTTGGGCCGGCGGTCGCCGCCAGCCACCGCAGAGGTATCCCCACGGCACCTTCGCAAATTGGCCGGTCATCGATCTACGCCGAGAGAGGAGTCTGCATGCGGGTCGACGGTATGAGCGCGATCGTCACGGGTGGTGCCTCGGGCTTGGGAGCGGCCACCGCTCGCAAGCTGCACGCGCAGGGCGCCCGCGTCGTCATCGCGGACGTCAACGTCGAAGCGGGTGAGTCGGTCGCAAAGGAGCTGGGCCAGCGCGCGATCTTCCAGCGCACCGATGTTGCCGATGCAGCGGCGGTCGAGGCCGCGGTGAACGCGGCCACGGCGCAAGCGCCGCTGGGCGTGTTGGCCAACTGCGCCGGCATCGCGATCGCCGAAAAGGCCCTCGGCCGGGAGGGCCCACACAGTTTGGAGCGCTTCGCCAACGTCATCCGCGTGAACCTGATCGGTACCTTCAATGCCACACGCCTGGCCGCGGCCGCGATGAAGGGTAACCAGCCCAATGCCGACGGCGAGCGCGGCGTGGTCATCTGCACGGCATCGGTGGCGGCCTTCGAAGGACAGGTCGGGCAGGTTGCATACAGCGCCTCGAAGGGCGACGTCGTCGCCATGCTCTTGCCGTTTGCTCGCGAGTTCGCCTCGTTCGGCGTGCGCGTCTGCGCCATCGCGCCCGGCATCTTCGACACGCCGATGCTGGCCGGTCTCCCCGAGGCGGCACGCCTCTCGCTCGGCCAGCAGGTGCCGTTTCCCTCGCGCCTCGGACGGCCAGAGGAGTATGCGGAGCTGGCCGCCCACATCGTGGCCAATCCGATGCTCAACGGCGAAGTCATCCGCCTCGACGGCGCGATCCGCATGGCGCCCAGGTAGAGGCTGCGAAGCGGAGACTCCATGAACCAGCGGCCGCGCGGCCTGGATGCGATCTTCGCGCCGCAGACGGTAGCCGTCATCGGCGCGACCGAGCGTGCGGGGAGCCTTGGGCGCGCGGTGCTCTGGAACTTGATCGGCAATCCATTCGGCGGGACGGTCTATCCGGTGACGCCCACGCACCCAAGCGTGATGGGCATCAAAGCCTATCCCACGATCGGCGACGTCCCGGAGCCGGTCGACCTCGCCGTCATCGTCACGCCAGCCTCCAGCGTCCCCGCGATCGTCGGGGCCTGCGCCGGCGCCGGCGTGCGCGGCGCCATCGTGATCTCCGCCGGATTTCGGGAGATCGGCGCCGCCGGCGTTGAGCTGGAGCGCCGCATCATGGAGGCCGCGGCGCGCAGCGAGATTCGCATCGTCGGCCCCAACTGCATGGGCGTGCTCCGTCCGCACCAGCACTTCAACGCGACCTTCGCGAGCGCGTCGCCGCAGCCCGGCTCGGTGGCCTTCATCAGCCAGAGCGGGGCGCTCTGCGGAGCTATCCTCGATTGGTCCGTAGAGCAGCACGTAGGCTTCAGTGCCTTCGTCTCGATCGGCTCGATGCTGGACGTCGCCTGGGGCGATCTGCTGACCTACTTCGGCGAGGATGCGCAGACGCAGGCGATCGTGCTGGCGATGGAGTCGCTAGGCGACGCGCGCTCCTTCATCTCGGCGGCCCGCGAAGTAGCGCGCGCCAAGCCCATCATCGTCCTCAAGGCCGGACGAACCGAGCCGGCCGCGCGTGCCGCGGCGGCGCACGTCGGAGCGCTGGTGGGCAGCGATGACGCGGTCGATGCCGCCTTCCGGCGCTGCGGCCTGCTGCGGGTGGAGAGCATCGCCGATCTCTTCTACATGGCCGACATGCTGGCCAAGCGGATTCGCCCGCACGGCAACCGCCTGGCCGTGATCACCAATGCCGGCGGCCCGGGCATCCTGGCCACGGATGCGCTGATCGCCGGTGGCGGGGCGCTGGCGGATCTCGCCCCGGAGACGGCCGCCGTCCTGCAAGAGCGGCTCCCGGAGGCGTGGAGCCGCGGTAACCCCGTCGACATCCTCGGCGATGCCGACGCGGCACGCTACGCCACGGCGTTGGAGATCGTCGCGCGCGATCCACAGGTCGACGGCATGCTGGTGATCATGGCCCCGCAGGGGCTCGCGGAGCCGACGCCGATCGCCG
>JAGWST010000221.1 GCA_028869325.1 bacterium
GCCGTCCGTCCGACCAATCTTCTCATCTTCGCAAAATCCCATGCACCCCGCGCGCGCTTCGATGGCTACAACGGCGTGTTGGTGGTGTAATCGCTGGATGCTGCAATAGACGGCCGGGTGGAACGTCGCCATAACTCGCTGCTGCGGTCGGCAAATTGGGACTCGTCGTGCGCAAGAGCTGAGCAAACGGACCAAGCAACCAGCCCCGATCGCTAAGGCGGGACGGGGCCTTGGACTGGAGCGGGAGACGAGGTTCGAACTCGCGACCCTCAGCTTGGGAAGCTGATGCTCTACCAACTGAGCTACTCCCGCACCGGAGGAGGCCGCTTCGTCGCCTCGGACGACCCTCCTGCCCACGTGGGAGGGTGCCCCTCGCCGCCCCAAGAAGGGCCGGCCATGCCCCACGGGTTGATCGCAGGCCTGGTCGTCGCCGCCTTTCTCGTATACGCCGTCTACCGCCAGACGCGTGAGCGGCACGTCTCGCCGGCCGGCATGTGGATCGCCCCCGTCATGTTCGGGATCCTCACGGCCTTGCTCGTCTACGTCGACCATCTGCTCACGCCGCTCGCCGGGGGCGCCGTGGTGCTCGCGGTGCTCGTGGGCCTGCCCGTCGGCTGGTACCAGGGCGCCCACTGCAGCGTCGAGGTTGACCGCGCCGCCAAGCGCATCGCCTATCGCGCCAATCCCATCGGCATCGCTATCATCCTCGCGGCACTGGGGTTCCGCTTCGGCATCAAGATGGCGACCGGCTCGCTAGCCTCGGCGGAGCCGCTCACCGGAACGGCCGCGTTGCTGAGCACGGTGGCGCTGGGGCTAGCCGTGGGCATGGTCTTCGGCCTGCGGATCTACCTCCAGCGGCGCTTCAACCAGACGCCGCCACAGCCCGCATGAGCACGGCGCCGTGAGCGAGGTTTCGTACGAGGACCTCTTCCGCCGCATCACCGGTGCGGTTGGCCGCGTGAGCTGCAGCGTGCGCATCGATGACGGACGCATCGTCGTGGAGTGGTACAACTTCGGCAACGTCTACGGCTGCTACCGCAGCGCGGAGGGCGCCACGCTGCGCGATGCGCTCGAGGCGACGCTGGCCGAGATTCAAGCCTCAGCCGACTAGCGGGTTGCGGTGCTGCGTTCGCCGCGAGGTATCCCCCGCACCCCAGCCCACCCCTAGCGAGGCCGGCGATCGAGTTTCCCCGCTAGATGATCGGCGGCTCGCATCGTCAGCGCCACGGCACCAGGCGGCGCTCGGCGGCGTCCAGCAGCGCGTACGAGGCGACACCGATGATACCGGTGAGGACGAGGCCGGCCATCGACTGGCCCAGCGAGAGCGTCTGCCAAGAGTTCCAGATGATGTGTCCGATGCCGGTGTCGCTCACGAGAAACTCGACCGCGATCGTGCTGATGAGGGCGGCACCCAGCGCGATGCGCAGACCCGAGAAGATACTCGGGAGCGTCGCCGGCAGCACCACTCGGGTGTAGAGATCGCGCGGCGAGGTCTCGAAGCTCTTGGCGACCTCGCGGTGGATCGGCTCGATGGCGAGTACGGCTCCCATCGCCGTGATCGCCATGGTGAAGAACGGCCCGAAGGCGATCATCACGATATTGGCACGCTCGTTCTGTCCCACCAGAATCAAGATGATCGGGAAGATGGCGATGTGAGGCAGCGGATAGATCACGGCGACCAGCGGCGCGAACGCGACGCGCGCGGCGCGATAGAGGCCCATCGTCAAACCCAGGAAGATGCCCGGCACCGCACCCAGCGCAAACCCACCGAGGAAGCGCCCCAGCGTGACGAACGCCTGCCCTCCGAGGCCGTCGTGGCGAAACATCGACGCCATCGTTACAGCGACGGCGCTGGGCGGCGGAATGATCCGCGCGTCGACGATCCCCGATCGTGAGAGCGACTCCCAGAGTACGAGGACGGCCAGCGGACTGAGCAAGCTTGCCCATCGTGCGGGCCTGCTCACGCTTCCACCTCGGCGACGGCGCGCGTCGCGCGCACCTCGTCGCGCAGCATCTCCCAGATCCCGGCGCGCAGTCTCAGAAACGCGCCGTCTTGCTGCAAGTCCAGGACGTGCCGCGGACGCGGCAGCGGAATCGGGACGATGGCCTTGATGCGTCCCGGGCGCGCCGTCATGACCACGACCCGGTCGGCCAGCGCCACGGCTTCGTCCAAGCTGTGCGTGACGTAGACGACGCTCTTCGGGCTGCGCTCCCAGAGCGACACCAGATCGTCCTGCACCAGCAGCTTTGTCTGTTCGTCCAAGCTCGCTAACGGCTCGTCCATGAGCAGGACGGCCGGGTCGTTCGCGAAGGCCCGGGCGAGATTGACGCGCTGGCGCATTCCACCCGAGAGCTGGCGAGGATAGCGGTGCTCGAAACCGCTCAGTCCCAGCGCGCGCAGATAGCTCATCGCATGCGCGTGGGCATCGTGCTTGGGCACGTTGCGGACCACCAGCCCATAGGCCGCGTTGTCCAGCACGCTCATCCACGGGAAGACGCCATGCTCCTGGAAGACCATCGAGCGCAGCGGCCGCCCGTCTAGACCAACGTCGTAGACCACCTCACCCGCAGACGGCTCCTCCAGGCCCGCCAGGATGCGCAGGAACGTGGTCTTGCCGCAGCCGCTGGGCCCTACGACGCAGACAAACTCGCCGTCGGCGATTCGCAGGTCGATGCCCAGCAGCGCCACGGTTCCCGTCGCCGGGAAGGTCACCCCGAGCGAGTGGACCTCGATGCCGCCGCGATCCGCAGAGGTCACCGGATCTTCAGCGTCCGTCGCGCCTCCGCCAGTGGAGCCCCGTCGACCAGGCCGGCGACGGCCACGGGTTGTTTGATGAGCCCCCGCCCGGCCCAGAACTGCTGCGTCTTCTCGAGCGAGGCCGGGTCGACCGTGCCGAAGTACTCCACGTACGGCGGCCCGCCGATCTTCTCGATGACATCCGCATCGACGCCGCTCCACTTAGCCAGCGTCGAGACCTCCGCCGCATCCCACTTGGGTCCGCTCTTGGCCACGTCCCCAACGCCGCGCAGATAGGCGACGAGGAAGCGCTGGACGACCTCGGGGTGCTCCTTGAGGATGCCCGCCGAGGCGGCGAAGTAGGTCTCTTGGAACCACGGGATGACGTCGCCATAGCCCAGCCAGCGAACGCCGTACCCTTTCGCCTCCATGACCGCTGCCGTCGGCTCCGTGGTGCCCTGCACGTCGATCGCCTTGTTCACCAGCGCCGTGACCTGGTCGGAGGGTCTGCGCTCCTTGGCCGCATACTGTACGTCGGAGATCTTCAGGCCGCCCTGCTCGATGGCATGCAGCGCCAAGCACTCCACGGGCGAGCCCAGCGCGGCGCCGTCTACGCGCCTGCCGCGCAGGTCGGCGGGCTTGCGGATCGCGCCGCTCTCCCAGAGATCCTTGCGCACCACCAGAACCGAGGTCCCCTGATAGCCCGCGTGCGCGCCGGCGATCGAGGCGACGAGCTTGGCGCCGAACCCCTGCGCGGCCTGATTGAAGAGCGGCGGCCCGGCCACCACCGGCGTCACGTCGAGCTGACCGTTCGCGATGAACGGCAGCTGCGAGTTGGACGAGCCGTTGTACCGAGTGATCTGCAGGTCGATCCCCGCGTCGCGAAAGTAGCCTCTGTCGACGGCGACGAACACCGGCAGGTAACTGAAGAAGTGCACGTTGATCGACATGCGCACGGGCGCAAGCCCGCTGCTCTGCGCGAAGGCTCCGAGGGGTCGAATGGCGGCGGCTGAGCCCACGCCCGCCAGGAACGTGGCACGACGAATGGATGGCGTCATCGGCATCTCCCTGATTGTGCGCTTCGTGTTAGTGACAGTGGGCCGGTCCATCGCCCGGCATGACCATCTTCATGTAGAGATCGTGCCACTTGCGGCAGACGTGCAGCTCCGTCAAGGTCCAGTCGAGCGGGTCGGCCGCGTAGTCGCGATCGTAGTCTCCGGTCATATTGATCCCCGGCACGGCGGGGATCCAGTTCTCGGCCAGCAGCACGTCGGGGTCGCCGAAGCGTTCGGCAACCCGCCGCACCTCGGGATCGTCGAGCACCGTGAGGCGTCCAGCGTCGATCAGCCTCTCCGTATGCCCTTCGGGCATGGTCAGCTCGACCGTGCCGAAGTAGAGATGGATATGGAAATGGCCGACCGGAAGCCCCTCTTTGGCCGCCAGCCGCTCCATCCAACTGGAGATGATGGTGCCGTAGCCGATGTGGATGACGCCGCTGCGCATACGCTCGTAGAGGCCGCAGTTGAGCCCGTGTAAGAAATCCTTGCGCGGGCGGTGGATCTTCGGGTTGGTGCCCATCGAGGCTTCCCACCAGTGCAAGAGCCCTTTGCCGTTGAAACCCGGATACTGGAGATCCTTGGTCTCCTCCATGACGCGGCGCAGCTTCTCGCCGAAGAGGCCGCCGCCGCGAATATCCACGATCTTGCTCGCGCGCACGTCCATCTCGATGCGCGGGAACGGGCCGATGTGGTTCATCGTGCCGGCGATCACGCCCTCGCCGTCCTCCGCGCCGACGAAGAACCAGGGACGGCCCCATACATGGCCCGGCATGTACGTCTTGCTGAAGGCGACGTTCTGCGGGAACCACTTCGAGATGTAGTCGACGTTGAAGTCCTCACGCCGCTCGTCCCAGTACTCGGCGTGGTTGGTGTAGGCGATATCCGTTCCCTCTGGATCGGTGATGCGGATGCGCGCAGCGCGGCGCAATCTAACCCAGGTGCGCCGATCGATCTCGTGCAGCAGCTCGTGCGGCAGCGTGTGCGCCTCGGAGGCGATCATCTCGCGTGTGATGAAGGGCACACGCTGGATCTTCACGCGCCGCTCGCTGAGGATCGGGCCCCCGTAGCCTTGGAGGATCTTGTCGTAGCTCCCCTCGGCGTCGATCCTCTCCCAGGTGTCCATCCACTCGGCGAGCTCCTTCGTCCGCGCGAAGTAGTACTCGACCTCGTTGTGGCCTTCGAAGACGGGCATCGGCCCGCGATCCTTGATTTGGACTTCGTACGTGCAGCCGAAGCGCTCGAGGGTCTTCTTCATGGCCTCGACCGACATGGGATCGTGCCAATTGTCGACGCACAGCAGCACGCGCTCGCCCGGCTTGAGATCCCAGGCGGCGTGCAGCCCTTGGTGGTGGGGCCGGCGCGCCACCGCGTCGAGGTAGGGCAAGAGGTCGTCTACGCTCTGCACGTCGGCGTAGTCGGGGCAACGAGGGGGACGCCTGTCCATGAGGGGAGGACGCTTCGAATCTCGCTCGGTGAACAAGAGGCAAGAACCTCGCTATCGAGTACGCAAAGCGTACTAGCTTACGGCTCGTTACTGCAACGTATGCTAGCGCGCAGCAGCCGTGCATGTCAAGCCTGTGCCGGCCGCATGATCTCACCTCGGGCCAGGACACGACCTCAGCGCGGAGAACAGTAGTACGCTATGCGTACTATTCGCCGGGGTGCCGGGGGCGGCGAGAGCGTTCGTTCCGTCGAGAAGGCCGTGGCTCTCCTGCGCGAGCTCGCCTCGGGGGAGCCGGAGCGCTCCGGACCGGAGCTCGCGGCTGCGGGCGGCATGAGCAAGCCAGCGACCTACCGGCTGCTGCGCGCGCTCGAACGGTCGGGCGTCGTCGCGCGCGATCGCCTCTCCGGGCGCTTCTCGCTGAGCGTCGGCGTGCGCGAGCTCGCGGCGGGGGAGCAGTGGCACGCTCCGCTCCGGCGCGCCGCGCTTCCCGAGATGCACCGCCTGCGCTCCGCGACGGGAGAGACGGTGGGACTCTACGTCCCGCACAACGACATCGAGACGATCTGTATCGAGACGTTGACGAGCGCGGGAAGCGTACGGCACTACGAGGCGATCGGATCACGCTTCCTGGTGACGCGCGGATCCACGGGCATGGTGCTGCTGGCCGACCGGGCGCGGCGCGAGGGGATGGACGTCGTACGCGATCTCCTGCGCGGCTTTGACGAGAGCGAGCTCCCGGCGGGCGGCGTCGAGACCGTGCTGGCGCGCCTGCCTGGAGCCTGCGACTTCTACGTCAGCACGCTCGGTGAGCGCGTCCCCGGCGTCGCTGCGATCGCCGCCGCCGTCCGCCGAGCGGATCGCCCGTTGATCGCCACCGTCACCGTCTCGGGCCCCCGCGACCGATTCGTGCCGGAGGCCATCGCCCGCTTTGTGGCGCTGGCTCGTGAGAGCGCCGCGCGCATCGCGCAGCAGTTGAGCTAGTGTCCCGAACCGCAAATAGCATGACAGTCGCTGGGGATGATTTTGACCGCCTTCGAGGATCTGAGGAGGGCGCATAGCCATAGCTCTGCAACCGACGAAGGACAAAGAAGCCGGTCAAAAGGGCCCCAGC
>JAGWST010000222.1 GCA_028869325.1 bacterium
ACTACCACCTCCAGCGCCGTCACCGGCCGCAAGATCCTGCTTGCCAACCCGCGCGGCTTCTGCGCGGGCGTCGATCGTGCCATCGAGATCGTCAATAGGCTCCTAGAGATCCACGAAGGACCCATCTACGTTCGCAAGGAGATCGTCCACAATCGCGACGTCGTCGAGCGTTTCCAGGCGCGCGGCGTGGTCTTCGTCGAGGAGGTCGAAGAGGTGCCGGACGGTGCGGTGCTGGTCTTCAGCGCGCACGGCATCTCGCCGGCGGTGCGTCAGAGTGCGGCCGAGCGCGGGCTGCGCGTCGTCGACGCGACCTGCCCGCTGGTCTCCAAGGTTCACCTCGAGGCCATCAAGTTCGCGAAGGACGGCCTCTACGTGCTGCTGGTCGGCCACCGCAATCACGACGAGGTCAGCGGTACGCTGGGCGAGGTCCCCGGAGGAATCGGCTTGGTCGAGTCGGTCGACGACGCGCTGCGCGTGAGCGTTCCCGACCCGGCGCGCGTCGCGGTCGTCACACAGACCACGCTCAGCCTCGACGACACACGCGAGATCGTCGAAGCCCTCAGGCGCCGCTTTCCGGAGCTCATCACACCGGCCAAGGACGACATCTGCTACGCCACGCAGAACCGCCAGGAGGCGGTGAAGAGTCTCGCGGCCGTCACCGATCTCGTGCTCGTCGTCGGCTCCGCGAACAGCTCCAATTCGCAGCGCCTGCGCGAGTGCGCGGAGCAGGCCGGCACGCCGGCATATCTGATCGATGACGCCGCCGCGATCGAGCCCGTTTGGGTCGAGGGGAAGCAGTCCGTCGGTATCACGGCGGGCGCCTCGTCACCGGAGTACCTGGTCGAGCGCGCCGTCGATCGCCTGCGCACGCTGGGCGACTTCGTGGTGGAGGATTTCGGCCAGCGCGAGCCCGCCGTCGTCTTCACGCCGCCGCGCGAGCTGGCGGCGCTCGAGCGCTCTCTCCGCTCTTAGCCGATCAAGCCCGCGCGCGCCGTCAGCGCGCCGCGCCCAGCGTTCCCGTTGCGTAGGTGGGAGTCTTTGCGAACTCCGGCGGCACGCGCCACTCTTCGGCGGCGTACCACGCGGCCCAGGCGGCGATGAAGAGAATCAAGACCCACGTCCAGACGGGAATCGGCGAGCGCGACTCGGCGCGGCGCGGCTCGAAGGGCTCGTCGGAGCCGAAGGCGTTGACGGTGAGATCGAGCACGCCGTGCACGATGCTGCCCGGGCGCAGGCCGCCGACGGTGATGCCGGGGCCGTTACGCACCACGAAAGGGACGTGTCGCACGCCCAGGCGGCCAGTGGCGTCGTTGGCCTCGATGCGCAGCGCGTGCTCGCCGTCAGCCAGCTTCGAGGTGTCGAGCGAGAACGCCGCGGGCGGAACGTAGACGGCAATCGGCTCCGGGGCGTCGTCGAGGTAGACGCGGATCCGCGCCGCCTCACCGGTCATCAGCGATCCCTCCGCAGCACGCGATACTTCGGATGGGCCGGGTTGGCTTCGCCTGGGGCGATGATCATGCGCGCGGCGGCAACGGCGACCCCGATCGTCACGAGCACCGCCGCGATCGTCACGATTGCGCCGCCGAGCGGCGGCCCCATCGCGTGGGCTTCCACGGCTACTTCTTCTCCTTGCGCACGTTCGCCACATCCGCCGGCATCACCGTCGGCGCGTGGTTCCCCCATGAGGTGCGCTCGTGATCGATGGCGGCCGCGATCTGATCGTCGCTCAACTGCGAGCCGAAGGGCGGCATCTGACCGCCGTACGCCGTGCCCCCGATCGACTTGCCGTGCAGACCGTTCAGCACGATCTCGATATGCGTCTTGGGATCGCTCGCCGTGACCACCGGATCGTTGACCAGGGCGGGGAAGACGCCGGGGACGCCGGCGCCCTGCGCTCCGTGGCAGGCCGCGCAACTGGTGCCGTAGACGTTCGCGCCAAGCTGCGTGTAGTCGAAGCCCGCTCTGGCGACGGCCGGGCCGCCGGGCGCCGCCACGCTCGGCGAATAGTTGGGGATCGGGGCCTGCTTGAGCGAGAGCAGGTAGGCCACCAAATCGCGCGCCCGCTGCGTTGGGAGCACGACGCCGTTCGCCGGTCCAAAGCCCGGCGGAAGCGTGAGCGGGCTGACGCCCGCCGGCGGCGTCTGGACCACCGTGAAGAGCCAGCGGTACGACGGCATGATCGACTGCGGAACTACCGCGCGCGGTTGGTAGAGATGGATGTACTGCCAGACCTCGCTGGGCTGACGCACGCCGACGTCGGTGAGATCGGGACCCGTACGCTCGGAGCCGAGCAGCTCGGGCGTCTGGTAGGCGAAGTCGCCCGGCGCCGAAGGGCGCCCGAAGATGCGATCCATCGGCAGGGGCCGCACCTGCTGCGTGTGGCAGTATGCGCAGCCCTCCGCGACGTAGACCTGGCGCCCCGCCGCCTGTTGGGGTGTCAAGGCGGCCACGCCCGGGCCCGGCGGGATCGGCGAGAGCGCCACGCCCGGCAAGAGGCCCATCAAGATCGCCAGCACCAGGTACGCGAGCCCCGAGCCGCCGACGATCCCCAAGAGCCGTCCGTTGCGCGTCACGACGCCGCCTCGGCCGCCTGCGCTGCGCGGCTCTCCTGCGCCCGGCCGGTGATCATGCTCCAGACGTTCCATGCGAAGACGACGTGGCTCAAGAACATCAGGGAGCCGCCGATGGCGCGCCACAGCCAGTCCGGCGCGATCGCCGTCACCGAATTGATGAACGGCTGCCCACTGATCCAGACCAGACCCTGAATCGTCCCGCCGACCGAGAGCGCCATGACGTAGATGACCACGCCCACGGTTGCGAGCCAAAAGTGCAGACCGGTGAGGATCAGCGAGGGCGCGCGCCCTGTCGCACGAGGAAGCAGCGCATAGATGCCGCCCCAGATGCCGAAGGTGACGAAGCCGTACATCGTGAGGTGCGAGTGTCCGACGGTAAAGTTCGTGAGATGCCAGACCTGCTGCAGCGAGCGGAAGGCCTCGAACGTCCCTTGGGTCGAGCCGAGCAGATAGCCCAGCACGCCGACGAAGACGAACGGCAATGCGTACGAACGCCGCACCTGCTCCCAGCGGCCGCGCATCGTCAGGAGAAAGTTGGCGCTGCCCGCCCAGACCGGCACCAGCATCGCCACGCTGAAGACGATGGCCAGCGTCTGCAGCCACCACGGCAACGGGCTGAAGATGAAATGGTGGGCGCCGATGATCGGGTAGAAGACCAGATTCGTCCAGAACGCCAAGACGCCCAGCGCGTACGAGTAGATGGGGCGATTGAGCAGCTTCGGCAGCACGTAGTACCACAGCCCCAGTGTCAACGGGGTGAACCACATGCCCACGGCGTTGTGCATGAAGAAGGCCTGCACCCCGACCTGGCCGAGCCCGCGCTGATACCAAGGCACGATCGCGACGCTGGCCAGGATGATCGTGAAGACCATCCCGCCGATCGTATACCAGTTGGAGAGATAGAGGTCGTCGTCGGCGCGCCGCGCGGCGGTAACGATCAGGTTATAGGCAGCCAGGACCAGGGCGGCCATGAAGATGGCCTCGATCCACCACAGCCACTCGCGATACTCTTGATCGCCGTTGTTGAAGCCAAGATCGAGCGCGATCGTGCCCAGCAGCGCCGCTAGGTTGAAGAGCGCCAGGGACGCCCAGCCCAGCTTGATGCTGTAGAGTCGCGTGCCGCACGTCTTCACGCCGACGTAGAAGGCCATCCCCACCAGCGCCATGCTGGCCCACGCGTAGAACGTGTCGTTGGTATGGATCGGGCGAAGGCGGCCGAACGAGAGATACGGGCTGGTCATCAGATCGGGATAGGCGAACTTGAAGCTGATGATCACGCCCACCGCCGTCGAGAGCAGCAGCCAGAACGTCGCGCAGCCGATGTAGCCGGCGAGCAGACGCGCGAGATCGCGGTCCTCTTCGCCTCCCTGGTGTACCCCCGCGGCTCCCATCACCGCGAGTATAGCATGACGGCGAACGCGCCGCTCGATCGAGCGGCGCGTCCTCTTCTCGGCCTGCTCCGGGTATTTAGGCCACGCCTACCGCTCCCTGTACCGCGGCGGCAAACTGCTCCTCTTCCGTGGATCCGCGCAGCGCCGTCGTCGAGGACTCGCCCCCGGCGATCGTCTGCGCCACCTCGTCGAAGTAGCCCGTGCCAACCTCGCGCTGGTGGCGTGTCGCCGTGTAGCCGCGCTGCTCGCTGGCGAACTCCGCCTGCTGCAGCTCCGAGTAGGCCGCCATGCCGCGCCGGCCGTACGCGTAGGCCAGCTCGAACATGCTGTGATTGAGGGCGTGGAAGCCGGCCAGCGTGACGAATTGGAATCGGTAGCCCATCTTGGCGATGCGCTGTTGGAACGTCGCGATCGTCTGCTCGTCCAACTTCTTCTTCCAGTTAAACGACGGCGAGCAGTTGTAGGCCAGCAACTTACCGGGAAACTGCGCGTGGATGCCGTCGGCGAAGCGCTGCGCCTCCTCGAGATCCGGCTCCGACGTCTCGCACCAGATCATGTCCACATACGGCGCATAGGCAAGGCCCCGCGCAATCGCGGCGTCCAGGCCGCCGCGCACGCGGAAGAAACCCTCCGGCGTGCGCTCGCCGGTGAGGAACGCCCGATCTCGCTCGTCGACGTCGCTGGTGATCAACTGCGCGCCGTTGGCGTCGGTGCGCGCCACCAGCACCGTCGGCACGCCCAGCACGTCGGCGGCCAGCCGCGCCGCCACCAGGTGGCGAATGGCGCTCGACGTGGGAATGAGCACCTTGCCGCCCAAGTGGCCGCACTTCTTCTCCGATGCCAGCTGGTCTTCAAAGTGCACCCCGGCGGCCCCGGCCTCGATCATCGCCTTCATGATCTCGAACACGTTGAGCGGCCCGCCGAAGCCGGCCTCGGCATCGGCCACGATGGGCGCAAACCACTCCGTCTCGCTGCGCCCCTCCAGGTGGTCGATCTGGTCGGCGCGCTGCAAGGCGCGGTTGATGCGCTGCACCACGCTGGGCACCGAGTTGGCCGGGTAGAGGCTCTGGTCGGGGTACATCTGCCCCGTCAGGTTGGCGTCGGCGGCGACCTGCCAGCCGCTGAGATAGATCGCCTTCAGGCCGGCCTTGACTTGCTGGACCGCCTGGTTGCCGGTCAGCGCACCGAGGGCGGCGACATACGGCTCGCGGCGCATCAGCTCCCACAGCCGCTCCGCTCCGCGGCGAGCCAGGGTATACTCGATCGCCACGGATCCGCGCAGCCGCCGCACGTCCTCGCCGCTATAGGGCCGCCGGATGCCCTGCCAGCGCGGCTCGGAGGACCAACTGGCCTCGAGCTGCCGGGCATCCACGCCTTGCGCCACCATCGTCTTCTCCTCCTCAAAAATCACGCAGGTCTGGGGGTTGAGGTCGATTCTATCGAGTTTCGCGATACGGCGAATCCCCCGAATGAGGTAATTTTCTTCATGCTGCCATTTTGAAGGAATTAATTTCCATAGCCCTACCGGAGCGCCTCGGGCGGCGCGCGCATGCGGCGTTGCCGGCGGACGGCCTACCGCGATGGTGCTAGGGTGTCGTCACAGAGCCGATCAGCGAGGGCGGCGGTGGGGCGCAGCCCTCCGGCGTCGGCTCGACATAACCGAGCGCCACGTCGTAACGCGTCCCGGCGCGCAATGCCGGCAGGGCGGCCTCGCGCTGCTCGCGATCGCCCTCCACGGCGCCGGAGAGGCCGGCGGCTCTCTGCATGACGCCCGTGACGACGCGCACGCCGCGCCCCCAGACGTAGGCTCTCATCGGCGGAGCCAGCAATGGCACGCGCACCTGCAGCACCGCATGCGCGGGATCGAGGCTAGCCGAGCCGGGCGTCACCAATGCGAATCGCGAGACGGCGATCGCGGGCAGCGGATCGCATCCGTCGGCGCCGCGTGGCCCACCCATCCCGCCTGGTCCCAGCGCGATCGCTGCGATGAGTATGGGTGTGAGCATACGTTCTTATTCCGCCATCAGCCGGTGATCTTCATGCGCAAAGACCGAGGACGCCAGCCGCGTGATTGCTGGAGGCCGCGACGTCGTCTAGGCGTCGGCGGTGTACGGGTAGTGGCGCGCCTTGGGGCCCTCCCAGTCCTCGCGCAATCCTGGCGCCGCGAGATCCCAATCCGGGCGAACCTTGCGCGTGATCTCACGCAAGTCTTGCCACAGCTCAACACTCGACGGCCGCCCCCAGAACCAATAGCCGTTGTAGATCTTATAGATACGCAAGCCGGGCTCCAGCACGAACGTGTGCGGTATCATCGGGTCGTGATGCGGATCCGTGTACTCCTGAATCTCAAGATCCCTCTGCACGATCCGCCGTTGATCCGAGAGAAACGGCCACTGCGCGCCCACCGAACTGCGGAACTCGTTGAGCTCGTAGAGGTTGTCCGTGGAGATCGTGACGATCTTGGTGTAAGCCACGCTGATCTGCGGGTAGAGCTCCGCCAACTCGAGGTGCTGGCGATGGTCCTTCGGGCAGAAGTGTCCGCGCGAGAGGACCAGAATCATCGGATCGCCACCCTGCAGCTCGCTCAGGCGCCTGCGCGCCTTGGTGTGATCCGTCAGCTCATAGTCTGGCAGCAAGGCCCCCGGAACGATATCTGCGCGCATCGGTATCCATACCTCCTTCGAGCGTGTTTGGTGGACTCGTGGCCTGTAACGGCTGATTGTGGTGTGAGGGCTGCTAGTCGCCGGCGGTAGCCGGTGCGACGAGCCGATCACCGCGCTGCGCGGCCACGCCGACCGCGCATGCAAGTAGCGAGAAGATCCCCGAGGGCAATACCGACCACGGCGCCCCGAACGCACCGAGGAGACCGGTCGAGATCGGCGGCATCAGGACGCCGGAGAGATTGTCCAGCGACGACGAGAGCCCCAGCACCGCGCCGCGGCGGTCCTCCGGCACGGCGCGCGAGAGGATCGAGGTGAGGCCGGGCCGCGCCAGCGTCATGCCGCCGGAGAAGAGCGCAAATGCTAGCGCCAGCACCACGTAACTCGTGGCGAACGGCGCCACGGCGAAGGCGAGCACGCTCAGCCCCAAGCCAACCGTCGAGCTCTTGCGGTCGCCCAACGCATCCGCGATACGCCCCGCGATCGTCAGCTGCAGTGCCACGCTGAACGCGCTGTAGACGGCGAAGAGCAGGCTGGTCTGCGCGGCGTCCAGATGCAGCTGCGCGCGCAGAAAGAGGGCGAAGACGCCGAACCAACCGTAGAGCGCCAGCGAGTAGATCCATGTCTGGCCCAGGATGGCGGCGACTCCGCGTGTGCGCACCGAGCGAAGGATCTCGTGCCAGCCCACCGCCGCCGCGTCCTCCCGCGCCGCGCGCGACTCGGGAAGCATCGCGATCGTCAGCACGAGGGTCAGCACTTGCAGCGCGGCGGCAACGAAGAACGGCGCCGCGAAGCCGTAGCGCGTCAAGAGGGCCCCGCCGATCGCGGGCCCAAAGACGAAACCGGCGCTGAACGCCGCCCCGACGTAGGTGAAGGCGCGCGCCCGCGAGCGCTCCTCCACCAGATCGGCGACGTAGGCCTGCGTCACGCTGATGTTGCCGCCGCTGACCCCCTCCACGACGCGCGCGGCGAAGACCATGCCGATATCGTGCGCGAAGCCGAGCATCGCCCAGCCGGCCGTCGCTCCGATCTGGCTGACGATGAGGACGCGCTTGCGCCCTACCGCGTCGCTCAGCCGCCCCCAGAACGGACCGGCCGCCAGCTGGCAGGCCGCGAACGTGGAGAACAGCACGCCCACCGTGAGATCCGAGGCGCCGAAATGCTCCGCGAAATAGGGCAGGATCGGGATCAGAATGCTGAAGCCCAGGATGTCGATGAACGTCACGCCCAGGATGGGCAGGAGACGTGCGAGCATGGCGCTAGGAACGCCGCCTTCGCCCGCCGGGTTGCACCCCGCTACGGCAACCGTGCGGGATTACGAGCCTTTCCGCCCG
>JAGWST010000223.1 GCA_028869325.1 bacterium
GATCGCGCTGCGGCGCGGCGTGACGATCGAGGAGCGGATGCGCAGCGACTCGCGGCCGGCAGCCGGCGACGACTGCGTCTTGCGCGCGCTCGAGGAGGCGTGCGCGGCGCTCGGCGTTCGTGCGCCGTGCTTACGCAGCATGGCGGGCCACGACGCCTCGCACATGGCCGCCTTCACGAGAATCGGCATGCTGTTCCTGCGCAGCACGGCCGGTAAGAGCCACGTGCCGGAGGAGCACTCCCCGCCGGAGAGCCTGGCTGCGGCGGCGAGCGTCATGCTCGACGCAATCGACCGGCTCGACCGTGAACTCTAACGGCCACGAGATTTGACCGGGTGTCTTCACCACCACGAAAAAGGAGATGAACCCCATGCGTCCTGATCCTAAGACCTTGATCGGCTCCGCCTGTGCGGCACTGGTTTGTGCCGCGTTGCTCGCCACGAGTCTCGCCCCCGCTGCTGCGGCAGGCTTGCTCGATAATCTCAAGTCCGGACAACAGACCCTCGCCGTCGGCACTGATGCCACGTTCCCGCCATTCGAGTACACGACCGCCAGCGGCGAGAAGATCGGCTTCGACATGGACTTGGTGAACGCGCTCGCCAAGCAGATCGGCATCAAGAAGGTCGAGTTCCGCCAGGTTCCCTTCGGCGGCCTGGTGCCGGGGCTGGTGGCAAATCACATCGACATGGCGGCCTCCGCCATCTACATCACCGCCGCGCGGCAGAAGGTCGTGGATTTCAGCAGCCCCTACTTCACCGGTGGCTTGAGCGTGATGGTGAAGCAGAACGATACGGCGATCAAGACGCAGCAGAATCTGGCCGGAAAGAAGATCGCCGTTCAGGTGGGAACCAAGTCGGTCAACTGGCTGAAGGAGCACATCCCCACGGCGCAGCTGGTGATCGTACAGACCAACGACCAGATGTTTCTCTCGCTGCAGAACGGTCAAGCCGATGCCGTCGTCACCGGCTATCCGGCGGCGCGCTACTACATCAAGACCCACGGCGGTGCGAAGCTGGCACCGTTTCTGCTCACCCACGAGCAGTATGGCTATGCCTTTCGCAAGAACGAGCCCGAGCTGACCAAGGCCGTCGACGCCGCGCTGGAGACCTTCCAGAAGGATGGGACGATGAAGTCGCTCGAGACGAAGTGGTTCGGTAAGCCGGAGTGAACCTGCTCGGGCTGCAGACGGTTGAAAGATCGCTGCCGCTCCTGCTTCACGGTGCGTTAGTGTCCGTGGAGGTCGCTGCGATGGCCCTGTTCTTCGGGGTCATCGCCGGCCTCCTCGGGGGGCTGGCGCGCGTCTCGCCGCCGGCACCGCTGCGCGCGATGGCGGCCGCCTACGTCTCCGTCATCCGCGGCACGCCGTTCATCGTGCAGTTGTTCTTCGTCTACTACGCCTTTCCACAACTCGGCGTGCAGGTTCCGCCGATGGTGGCCGCCGTCGGCTGTCTGGCCGTCTACAGCGGCGCCTATCAGACGGAGATCGTGCGCGGCGCGATCGAGTCGATCGAGCGCGGCCAAGTGGAGGCGGCACGGTCGCTGGGCCTGACGGCGGCGCAGGCGATGCGCTACGTCGTCTTG
Source organism: bacterium (assembly GCA_028869325.1). Lineage (GTDB taxonomy): Bacteria > Vulcanimicrobiota > Vulcanimicrobiia > Vulcanimicrobiales > SCRA01 > SCRA01. The sequence continues at coordinate 1,580 of JAGWST010000223.1, forward strand.
CCGCAGGCCTTCCTGCGCATGCTGCCGCCGCTGGGCAACGAGTTCGTCGCCCTGACCAAGAATTCGGCGCTGGTCTCCCTAGTGACCGTCCAAGAGCTGCTGCTGAGCGCGCAGCTGATCATCAGTGCGACGTTCCAGAACTTCGCGATCTACCTGACCATCGGGATCATGTACTACATCATGACGACGGTCGTGAGCACGGGGACGCAGCTGCTGGAGCGGCGCCTCAAGGTGTACGTCTGATGGAGCGCAGCGTGAGCGCGGTCCAGCCGATGCTCCAGGCGCGCGGCCTGAGCAAACGCTTCGGCGAGCACGAGGTCCTCAAGGGCATCGATCTCTCCATCGCGCGCGGCGAGGTGGTAGCGATCATCGGTCCCAGCGGATCGGGCAAGAGCACGCTGCTGCGCTGCCTGAATCTCCTGGAGCGGCCGGATGCCGGCGAGATCTGGTTCGAGGGAGCGTGCATCACCGACCCGCAGGTCGACGTCAATCGTGTGCGCATGCGCATGGGCATGGTCTTTCAACTCTTCAACCTCTTTCCACACCTCACCGTTCTGCACAACGTGACGCTGGCGCAAGAGCGCGTGCTTCGCACCCCGCGTGCGCAGGCGCAGGAGCGCGCTCGTGAGCTGTTGAGCAAAGTCGGTCTGGCCGCCAAGGAGCAGGCCTACCCGAACTCGCTCTCTGGCGGCCAGAAGCAGCGAGTGGCGATCGCGCGCGCATTGGCGATGAAGCCTGCGGTCATGCTCTTCGACGAGCCGACCAGCGCGCTGGATCCGGAGATGGTCCAAGAGGTCTTGACGGCGATGGGTGAGCTGGTGGACGAGGGTATGACGATGGCCGTCGTCACTCACGAGATGGGATTCGCGCGCCGCGCGGCGGACCGCGTCGTCTTTGTCGACGAGGGGCGCATCGTCGCCGAGGCGCCGCCGGAGCGCTTCTTCAGCGATGCGAACAGCGATCGGGTGCGCCAGTTCCTCGCGAAGATCCCGGGCTAGCGGCCGGTAAAATTCTCCGGCTGCCGCCGCGAACCGCGGCTACTTGACGTTGGGATTGAGGTCGGCGAAGGGTCCGTTGGGATTCGGCACCAGCCAGAAGCCCAGGTCCCAGCAGGCCGGGTGGTAGTACGCCCAGAGCAGCGTCGCGCCGGCGGGCAGCAGGTGCTCCGCTCTGAGCGCTTGGGCGCCGATGTGCGGGCTGCGCAGGCGCGGCGTGGCGCGGGCGCCGTGCATCGCAATCACCCCCGTGCCCAGGCGATAGGCGTAGTGGATGTGCTCGTGGACCACCGTCCAACGACTCGCCTGGACGGGGAAGAGAACCGTCGGCGCCTGCGGGTGCTCCGATTGCGGATACTCGTAGTCGAGACCGACGAGCCTCCCTCGCCGATCGTACCAGAGGAAGTTTGGGTGTAGCTCGTCGAGGCGCACAAAGTCGTCGTTGAAGTAGATGGACGTCCCATCGGAGCCGACGCCGGTCGTCTGGCGGTAGCCTGCCCTCTCCGCCTCCGCCGCGGTCGGGAACTCGGCCAGCAGTCTCTTGGCGACGCGTGAGACGAAGGCGATCTCCGCAGGCGACGCCTGCTCCACGGGCGCGGCCGACGCCGCGGCCATCGGCATCTGCACCGGCGCACTCGTCGCCCGCGCAACGGCGGGCGCGATGTACGGCGCGGAGAGCAAGGCCGCCGCCAGCGCGGTTATCCACGTCCTGCGCATGCGGGCGCGTTCTCTCTTCACCCGGCGATGCCTGCGCGCGTGGAGATGGGGGAATCAGAGCGCCGCGTAGACGCCGAAGCCGGCGGTTGCCAGCATCAACGCCGCAACGACCACGGCATACCAACCGTGCAGACGGTAGGGCTTGGGCAACGCCGTAACGGCCAGCATGTAGAGAAAACCCAAGACGATCGGTAGGAGCAGCGCGTTCATCACTTCGACGGCGACGCTCAGGTCGACCAGATTGATACCGGAGAGCACGAGCGTCCCGGCGACCAGCAGCGCAGCGGTGAAGACGGCGTAGAACCACGGTGCCTCGCGGGGTTCGTGCTGCAGCGATCGGCGATAGCAGGCGACCTCGCCCAATCCCCAGGCGGCGGTCAGCGAGACGACGATGGCGGCGACCACCGATGCGCCAATCATCCCCATGGCGAAGAGCAGCCGTCCCGTCTGCTCGCCGAGGAAAGGTACCAGAGCCCCCGAGATCTGCTGCACGGTGTTGAGCGGAGCGCCGGGATCGTGGCGTCCGACCGTGGCGGCGGTGGCGATCAGCACGGCCGCCATGATGACCTGCGTGACGCCCGCGCCGATCGCGGTATCGATGCGCGCGGCGCGCAGATGGCGTGCGCGCAGGCCCTTGTCCACGACGGCCGACTGCTGGTAGAAGACCATCCACGGCATGATTACGGCGCCGATGTTGGCGGCGGCGAGGTAGAGATACGAGCGCTCTTGCAGGGGCGGATGGGCGAGGCCACCCGCGAGCAGTGCGAGGCTGGGATGCGAGAGCCACGCCACGGCCAAGAAGACCAGCTCGAAGGCGCCGATCAGTAGTGCGACGCGCTCGACCGAACGGTACGATCCGGTCCAGACGACGATCACCAGCAGGGCGATCGAAAGGCCGACCCCCGCCAGCGCGGGTACGCCGAAGAGCAGGCCCACACCGGCGATGCCGCTGAGCTCCGTTACCAGCGCGCCAACGCAGGCCACCAACAGGGTCGAGACGGAGAGCCAGGCCCATGCGCGCCCAAACCGCTCGCGAATCAGCTCGCCGTGGCCGCGGCCCGTGGTGAGGCCCAAGCGCACCGTGAGCTCCTGCACCACGAAGAGGATCGGCACCAGGATCAGCTGGAGCGCCAGAAGCTTGTAGCCCCACCGGGCACCGCTCTGGGCCGCCGTGATGACGCTGCCGGCGTCGGTATCCGCCAGCATGACCACCAATCCCGGGCCCAGGACCGCCAGAAAAGCGGCGATACGCGGCCACGACCGATTCGGCAGGGCCGCCGGCAAGGATGCCTGCTCTGGGGGGTAGAGCGCATCGCTCACGACACAGCCTCGGGAAGCCGAGTTGAATAATTAGGCACAACTAAATACGTACGCCGCACCTCGCCGGACCCCCTGGGCGCGGGCGGGAGTCGGAGCTCGGCGGGGCGTAGGCAGGCCGTTGGATGCCGTTTGGACTCTCCGCCCTCGCCGGCCGCAGCCTCGCCCTCGCTCGTAGCGTGGCCTTCGCCCTGGCCCTCCTCACCGATCTGCCGGCGGCGGCCCTTGCTCAAGCGCCCCCCGCGCGAGCGATCGAGGTTCCGACCCACGGCGGGCCGACGCTGACGATCGATGCCTCGGTGCTCTTTCACACGATCGCCTCCGACTTCTTTCTGGAGGACGATGGAACCGTCTACGTGCAGACCGGCGATATCCCGGCGATGTGGCTGCGCGACTCGGCGGCACAGACCACCCCGTACGTGCGCTTCGCTCCCGGCCATCCGCAGATCGCCGATACCGTGCGCCGCGTCATCCGTCACAACGTGCGCAACGTCATCACCGATCCGTACGCCAACGCCTTCACCGCCGCGTACAAAATATGGGAGCAGAAGTGGGAGGTCGATTCGCTGGCCTTCCCGATCACGTTGATCTGGTCGTATTGGGAGCGCACGCACGACCGCAGCATCTTCAACGAGCGCCTGCGCTGGATGCTGGAGGCGGTGGTGGCGACCTACGATTGCGAGCAGCATCACCAGACGTGCTCGCACTATCGCTACGGTGAGCTGCCCAACCACGGCGCGGGTGCGGCGTTCGCGCCGACCGGCATGATCTGGACAGGGTTCCGGCCCTCCGACGACGCCGCCGTCTACCCGTTCAACATACCGCAGAACATGCTGGCGGTGGTCGCGCTGCACGAGTTGGCGGTGCTGGCCGGGGAGGGCTATCGAGACCAGCCGCTGGCGGAGAAGGCACTTGGCATCGCGCTCGTTGCGCGCCAAGGCATCGAGCGCTACGGCCGCGTCTACGACATGCGCCGCGGGTGGATCTACGCCTACGAGGTGGATGGCCTGGGCGAGGCGTTGCTCGCCGGCGATGCCAACCTGCCCAACCTGATATCGGCGGCGTACTTCGGCTACCTCTCGCCGGATGATCCTCTCTACCGCACGACACGCGGATTCGTGCTCTCCAGCGACGATCCGTATTTCTTTCACGGCAGCTACGCCGATGGCGTGGGCAGTGCGCATACACCGCCCGGCTGGATCTGGCCGCTGGGCATCATCACGCGCGGCCTCACCGCGAGCGACCTCGTCGAGACCGCCGATGCGGTGCGCTCGCTCGTCGCCACGGACGGCAACGACGGCCTGGTCCACGAGAGCTTCAACCCGCGCCTGCCGTGGAGGTTCACGCGTGCCGAGTTCGGCTGGGCCAACGCCATGTACGCCGAGCTGATCTTTCGTACCGCGGTGGGAATGCGCGAGGAGCACTTCATGCCGCAGACGGTGCCCGCGCTCTTCCCGAGCACGGCGCGCACGCCTGTGCTGGCCGGTCGCACCACCCAATGGAGGAACCGCGCCGCCCTCGAGCGCGTCCTACGCGAGATGTTTCGCTGACTGGGAGGGCCGGCAGGCTCGCGGCGGAATGCGGCGGTATGGAACCGCCGACGATCGCCGACGTGCGCGCGGCGCACGCGCGACTCCAGCCGCACCTGCCGGAGACGCCATTGGTGCAGCATCCCGCCTTTGCCGCGGCATTGGGAATCAACGCCTGGCTCAAGCTCGAGACGGCGCAGCCCACGGGCTCGTTCAAAGTTCGCGGCGGGGTCAATTGGATGAGCGTCAACGCCGGAGACGTGCGCGCACGCGGTGTGGTAACCGCCTCGACGGGGAACCACGGCCAGTCCATCGCGTATAGCGCCCGAGTCTTCGGTGTGCCCGCCGTCGTCTACGCGCCGTTGGGAGCCAATCCATTCAAGGTCCGCGCGATGGAGGCGATGGGCGCGAGCGTGCGCCTGGAGGGGGAGGATTTCCAGGCCAGCGTCGCCGCCGCGGAGCGCGCCGCCGAGCACGAGGGGCTGCGCTTCATCTCCTCCGGCGACGAGCCGCTGCTGATCGCGGGCGTGGCGACGATGGCGCTGGAGGCCTTCGCACGGCGGTCGTTCGACGTGGCGATCGTCCCGGTCGGCGGCGGATCGAACGCGGCGGGGACGGCCCTGGTCGCAAGGGCGATCGCGCCGCGAACGCGGGTGATCGCGGTCTGCAGCGCGCAGGCGCCCGCCGCGCGCGATGCCTGGCAGGGTCGCGCGCACGTGCGCTACCAGACGCAATCGACCACGGCCGAGGGCCTTGCCACCCGTGAGTCCTACGATCTTCCGCAGAGCATCTTGGCCGCGCATCTCGACGACTTCGCGCTGCTCGACGATGCCGAAATCGAGGCCGCCGTCGCCTTTCTGGCGCACGAGGCCCACCAGTTGGCGGAGCCGGCCGGTGCCGCCGCCGTGGCGTATGCGCGCCGCCATCGTGAAGAGCTCGCCGGTGCCAGCGTGCTGCTCCCCGTCACCGGGGCCAACCTCTCGGCGGAGATGCTGCGGCGCCTGCTGGGATAGCCGAGCCTGCCCGGTCCGCACGACAAGCATCTCCCGGCCGCTGCGGCGAAGGGAGCGCCATGATCAAGACCATCCTGACCGATACCTTCTCGCTGCGCTACCCGCTCATCAACGCGCCGATGGCGAATATCGCACGCGGGCGGCTGGCACGCGCCGTCTCGCAGGCCGGAGGCCTCGGCATGATCGGCGTGGGCTCCGGCGACTCCGCGGAGTTCGTCGCCGCGGAGGCCCAGACGGCTCGCGGCGCGGATGGCCAGAGCCCGTTCGGCATCGGATTGATGGCGTGGGCTCTCGAGGGCAAACCGGAGCTGCTGACGGCGGCCATCGAGGCACGCCCGGCGCTGATCTCACTCTCCTTCGGTGACCTTCGGGCGAGCGTAGCGCGCGTGCGCGATGCGGGGATTCGCGTCGCGAGCCAAGTGCAGTCGCGTGAGGATGCCTTGCGCGCCGCCGAGGCGGGCGTCGACTTCATCGTGGCCCAAGGCACGGAGGCCGGCGGCCACACCGGTCAGGTGGGCACGCTGCCCTTGCTCCAGATTGTGCTCGACGCCGTCTCGCTGCCCGTCATCGTCGCGGGAGGCATTGCCTCGGCGCGCGGCGTCGCGGCGGTTCTCGCCGCGGGGGCGCAGGGCGCCTGGATCGGTACGGCATTCTTGGCCTCACCCGAGAGCGAGACGCACGAGCGCGCTCGCGAGCGCGTGCTGCGGGCGCGCGAGACCGACACCGTGCTGACCAGCCTCTTCGATCGAGCGCAAGGCTTGGCGTGGCCTTCGCGCTATCCGGGACGCGCTCTGCGCAACCGCTTCACCGAGCGCTGGCACGGTCACGAGCAGGAGTTGCTGGGCGATCAC
>JAGWST010000224.1 GCA_028869325.1 bacterium
AAGATGCGCGTCTGCTGATCTTCTCCGATCCCACGACATCGAATGACGCAGTCGCGTTTTTCGATCTGCAGGGCAACGAGATTCCCGGACCCGTTACGCCGCAGCGGTAGCGGTGATCGCTCCGAGCTACTCGATTCGCTCCTCGACCGAGACGCTGTACAGGAAGAGGAACTTGTGCCACTCGCCGGGGAGCGTGTTTCGCTTGATGCGAATCCACGGAATGTAGCGCGGCTGCTTTGGCCTGCGCTTGAGCTTCATGTTGGCATCGTCCGGCGCGCGGTTGTTCTTTCGATTGTTGCAGCGCACGCACGCCGCGACCAGATTCTCCCAGGTCGACGGACCGCCTTTGCTCCTGGGCACCACGTGGTCCACCGTCATGAGACGCTCGCCGCGCAGGCCGCAGTACTGGCAGGTGTAGTCGTCGCGCAGCAGCACGTTCTTCTTCGTCAGTGCCACCTTCTGCATCGGGCGCCTGATGTAGTAGAGCATGCGGATGATGGACGGCATGCGCAGCGTGATCGAGGTCGAGTGGATCGCACCGTCGCGTCCGTGGACCACCTCGGCCTTGCCGCTGAAGATGAGCTTCACGGCGCGCTGGAACGAGGTGATGTTCAGCGCCTCGTAGGTAAAGTTGAGGACCAGGACCTCACCCACGGCCGCCCACCCGGAAAACGGAGAGAGGCGAGCAGACGCTCGCCTCTCTAAAGCTGCATACCGAACCGGTAGTGATGCTCCGTGGTTCTATGCCCCTCTGGGCGTACGAACTCGCCGGGCGGCCAGCGACCGACCAGGCGGACCCGAGCGCCGCCACGCATAGCATCATGACGTGGCTATTCTACCACGCGGGGGTCGGGCGGTTCCTCTCTGGCCCTGCCCGCTACGCCGCGTCCGCCGCGCGCCCACAGAGCCGCGCAAACCAGCGGTGGAGCCGCCCGTCGCGCGTAAGCTCGGGATGGAACGAAGTGCCGACGATGTTGCCTTGACGCACCATCACGCCCTTGCCGTCGAGCACGCAGAGGACCTCGACGCCGGGGCCGGCACGCTCGACCCACGGCGCGCGGATGAATACGCCGGGAAACGGCTGCGGGCCCAGCGCGGGAATCGCGAGCGGAACCTCCGCGCTCTCCACCTGGCGGCCGAAGGCATTGCGGCGCACGGCGATCTCCAACACGCCGAGCGTCGGCTGATCGGGCATGCCCACGATCTCCTTGGAGAGCACGATCATCCCCATGCAGGTTCCCCAGGTCGGCATGCCGGCCGTGATGCGGTCGACCAGCGGCTCGCGCAATGCGTAGCGATCCACGAGCTTGGCCACGGTGGTCGACTCGCCTCCCGGGATGATGAGCCCGTCGACGCCGGCGAGCGATTCGCGCGTCTTGACCTCGACTGCACTCAGACCACTGCGGCGCAACGCGTCGAGATGCTCGACCACGTCGCCCTGGAGGCCGAGCACGCCTACGATCGGTGCCATCTTCCCGCTCGTCTCGCCGCGCAACAGGCCTACACTCCTCGCACGTTCAGCAGCTCGTCCTGCGGAATCTTCGAGATCTCCAGGCCCGGCATCGCCGTGCCCTCCAGCGAGCGGCAGGCATCGGCCACGGACTTGGGATCGTTGAAATAGGTGGTCGCCTCCACGATCGCCTTTGCGAACTTGGCCGGATTCGACGACTTGAAGATGCCGCTGCCGACGAAGATGCCCTCGGCGCCCAACTGCATCATCAGCGCCGCGTCCGCGGGCGTCGAGACGCCCCCCGCGCAGAAGTTCACCACCGGCAGTCTCTTGGTGCGCGCGACCTCTTTCAGGAGCGCGTGAGGCACGCCCAGATCGCGCGCGCGCGCCACCAGCTCCTCGGGCGGCACGGCGGCGACGATGGCTATCTCGTCGCGCACGGCGCGCATGTGCTTCACGGCTTCGACGATATTCCCGGAGCCGGCCTCACCCTTGGTGCGGATCATCGCCGCGCCCTCAGCGATGCGGCGCAGCGCCTCACCCAGGTCGCGCGCACCGCAGACGAAGGGAACCTTGAAGGCGTGCTTGTCGACGTGATACTTGTCGTCGGCGGGCGTCAGAACTTCGGACTCGTCGATGAAGTCGATGCCGATCTCCTCGAGCACCTGGGCCTCGGCGAAGTGACCGATGCGGACCTTCGCCATGACCGGAATGGTCACGGCATCCATGATCTTCTGCACGATGGAGAGATCGCTCATGCGCGCAACGCCGCCCGCGGTGCGAATATCGGCGGGGATGCGCTCGAGCGCCATGACCGCTACGGCGCCGGCCTCCTGGGCGATGACCGCCTGCTCCGGCGTGGTGACGTCCATGATGACGCCGCCCTTGAGCATCTGGGCAAGCCCACGCTTGACTTTCTCGGTTCCCGTCGATCCCTTGGCCACCACTGCACTCCTCCCGGCGGCACCATGCCGCGCTCTCAGTGTCTCTATCCTAGCAATGGGAGACAATGCATACATTAGAGACACGCTCGCGGCGGACCCGGTTCTGGAGGCTCAGCTGCTCCAGGCCTGGCCGGACGCTCGTTGCCTGACTATGGCCCCATGTTGTTGTCGCGGAAGGGCGTGGGTGGGCCATCGAGACCCGCTCCGCCGCCTCCCTGCGGGGCGCCGCCGGTGTCGACCGGGGCCGGCATGGCGGGCGGGGGCGTGCGTTGTGGGGTCCGGATGGGCTCGGGCGTCGGCGGAGGCGGGGGCGGGGGCGCCGTCACGTGCGGATCGGGAAAGTGCGGGTCGGGGGCGACCTGGACGACGGAGCTGGACTTCCAATCGCGTACCCGCACGGGTGCCAGCGACTCCTGCGGGCGCGGGGTATAGCGCACCACGGGCAGCACGGGCGTCTGCTCGACGGCCTTGGCCAGGATACGAAAGCCGAGCATGCGCCCTAGCTCGATGCTCGCCAGCAAGAGCACGGCGGCGGCCAAGAGCAGCTTCGTCCAGCCGGCGCGCGGGTCAGGCGACGGTCTCACGCAAGATCCTCGCGGCGTCCTCGGGGACGGTCGGATTGATGTACATGCCGCTTCCCCATTCAAAGCCGGCGATCGAGGTCAG
>JAGWST010000020.1 GCA_028869325.1 bacterium
CGAGCGCGCTCGTCGGCGGCCGCCATACGCGATGCCCGGACGGTCACGAAAGGCGCTCGTAGCCTTCGTAGGAGACGATCACCGCGGGCCTCCCCTCTGCATCCGGCGGATCGATTCGCAGGACGCGCAACTCTCCGATGCCGAGAACGGGGTACGGCGGAGCGAGAACGACGAGCCGCCCGATCGGCCCCAGACTTCGGCGCGCCTCCCGATAGGGGGCGAGCAGCGGTTGTCCGGCAAACTCGTCTTCCTGCACTCCGGTCAAACTTCCATGATCTCTTTTTCTTTGTGCGCTACCAGTGCATCGACGTCTTTGATGTACTTATCGGTCAGCTTCTGGATCTGGTCGTGCGCGCGCTTCTGGTCGTCCTCCGTGACCTGGCCGTCCTTGTGGAGGACCTTCAGCTCGTCCACCGCCTTGTGGCGGACGTTGCGGACGGCGACCTTCCCCTCCTCACCCTTCTTGCGCACGACCTTGACCAGGTCCTTACGGCGCTCCTCCGTCAGCGGGGGGACGACCAGGCGAATGATCGTGCCGTCGACGTTCGGGGTGAGGCCCAGGTCGCTCTTCTCGATCGCCTTGCGGATATCGCCCACCGTGTTCTTGTCGAAGGGCTGGATGACCAGCGTGCGTGGGTCGGGGGTGTTGATCGAGGCTACCTGCTTGAGCGGCATCTCCTGACCGTAGGCCGCGACCGTCAGCCGGTCGAGCAGCGCGGTCGAGGCGCGGCCTGTGCGGATCGACGCGAACTCCTGGCGCGTCGCCTCGGCGGCCTTGGCCATCCGGCTCTCGGCATCCTTAAACACTTGCTGGAGCATCGTGCCGCCTCCCGACATAGGTGCCGATATCCTCGCCCCAGACCACGCGCCGGATGTTGCCCTCTTGGCGCAAGTCGAAGACGATGATCGGCAGAGCGTTATCCATGCAGAGCGTGAGGGCGGTGCTATCCATCACCGCCAGGCCCTTTTGAAGAACCTCGAGATAGTCCAGCGAATGGAAGCGCGTCGCATTGGGATGCGTGGCGGGATCCGCCGAGTAGACGCCGTCGACCTTGGTGGCCTTGAAGATCGCCTCGGCACCGACCTCGACGGCGCGCAGCGCCGCGGTCGTGTCGGTGGTGAAGTACGGGTTGCCGGTGCCGGCGGCGAAGATGACCACCCGGCCCTTCTCCAAGTGGCGCACGGCGCGGCGGCGGATGTACGGCTCGGCGATCTGGTGCATCTCGATGGCGGTCTGCACACGCGTCGGCACGCCCAGACGCTCCAACGCATCCTGCAGAGCCAGAGCATTGATCACGGTGGCGAGCATCCCCATGTAGTCGGCGGTCGCACGCTCCATGCCATCGTGCGCCTCGGCCTCTTTACCCCGCCAGATGTTGCCGCCGCCCACCACGACCGCAACCTCCACGCCGTCGTCGCGCACCTGCGCGACCTGGCGCGAGATGGACCCGGTGATCGAGGGATCGATGTTCAAACCGTTCCCGGCGAGCGCCTCGCCGGAGAGCTTCAAGAGAACACGACCGTACTTGGTACCCGACACGCTGCACTCCCTGGCCGGCCCGAGGCCGGCCGGCTATGACTTACTCCCCGAGCGCAAACCGGGCGAAGCGCTTGACTTTGACGTTCTCTCCCAGTACGCCGGCGACTACCGCGATGAGCTCGCCCACGCTCTGCCCCGAATCGCTCTTGACGAACGCTTGGTCGATCAGGCACACGTCGCCGTACCACTTCTCAAGCTTGCCGGCGACGATCTTCTCCTTGACCTCGGCGGGCTTACCGGCGGGCGCCTGACCCTCGAACTCCGCCTTCTTCTGCGCCAGCAGCTCCGCCGGAACCCCCGTGCGGTCGACGTAGAGCGGGTTCATCGCGACGACCTGCATGGCGATGTCCCTGGCCAGACCGGCGAACTTCTCGCCGCGCGCGACGAAATCGGTCTCGCAGTTGACCTCGACCAGCGAGGCGATCTTCCCGCCCGCGTGGACATAGGCCTCGACCAGCCCCTGGTTGGCGACCCGCTCGGCCTTCTTGGCCAGCTTCTCGGCACCGGCGGCCGCGAGCTTGGCCTTGGCCTTCTCGAGGTCGCCACCGGCGTCGACCAGCGCGTTGCGGCACTCGATCATGCCGGCCTGCGTGGCCTCGCGGAGGCTCTTGACCTCCTCGGCGCTGGGCTTGTAGGTGGTCTGGCTCATCGCTTGGTGTTCCCCAGTGTGGTTAAGGTATCGCACGAAAGAGAGGCTGCAGCAGCCTCTCTTTGCGAGCGTGTGTTCGTTGGCCGTCGCGGCCGTCTATGCCTGCGCCGAGGTCTCCGCAAAGTCGGCCTCGGCAAAGCTCTCGGCGCTCTCCGAGTACTCATCGCCCTGCGCCTCGGTGTGGTAGCCGTAGGCGCTCTCCGACTCCGTCTTGCCCTCGATGATGGCGTCGGCGATCTTGCTGGCCATGTAGCGCACGGCCCGGATCGCATCGTCGTTCCCGGGGACCGGATAGTCGATCTCGTCGGGATCGCAGTTGGTGTCGATGACAGCGATGATCGGGATGTGGAGCTTGCGCGCCTCCATCACGGCGATCCGCTCCTTCTTGGGATCGATGATGAAGACGGCGTCGGGGAGGCGGTGCATGTCCTTGAAGCCGCCGAAGAACTTCTCCAGGCGCTCCATCTCGTCTTCGAGCTTCGCCACCTCTTTCTTGGGCAACAGGTCGAAGGTGCCTTGCTCCTTCATCCCCTCCAGCTCGCGCAGCCGCGCGATGCGCTTCTGCATGGTCGAGAAGTTGGTCAGCGTGCCGCCGAGCCAACGCTGATTGACGAAGAAGGTGCCGGCGCGCTGCGCCTCTTCTTTGACGACGTCCTGCGCCTGCTTCTTCGTGCCCACGAAGAGGATGACTTTGCCGGCCGCCGCCATCTGATAGACGGCGTCGTAGACCTGGCGGAGCATCACGACCGTCTTGGAGAGGTCGAGAATGTGGATGCCGTTGCGCTCTTGGAAGATGAAGGGCTTCATGCGGGGGTTCCACCGGCGCGTCTGATGGCCGAAGTGGACGCCGGCCTCGAGCAGACCCTTCATCGAGATGTTGGCGGGCATGGGTTCGCCTTTCTGGACCCCGGTTCGCCCCTCGTGGGCTCCCCGTCTTGGGCCATAAACGCCCCCCGTCCTAGGGGGCGAGATAGGGACAACCGTCAGATTCTACCATGCATGCAGAGGGCAATCAACAACCGCGGCACTAGGGCCGCTAGGGGCTGCTAGGCGCCGGCACCGACCGCCGCGAGGGAGCGCACCGTCTCCAGCACGCTCTCGACGTCGGCGTCCGACATCCGCGGGTAGAGCGGGAGCGAGAGCATGCGCCGCGAGGCCCGGGTAGCGTGGGGAAACTGCTCCGGCCGCAGAGCGTAGCGTTCGGCGTAGTACGGCTGCAGGTGCATGCCGTAGTAGTGGATTCCGACTCCCACGCCGTGGCGCTGCAAGTAATCCATCGCCTCGTCTCGGGTGATGCCCAGCACGTCCTCGTCCAACTCGACGACGTACAGGTGAAGGGCATGGCGCCCCGGCATCGTGATCG
>JAGWST010000225.1 GCA_028869325.1 bacterium
CTTAGGAGCCTCGGTGAATGCTTGAGGAGAGATCGGACCAACCCGCGCTCCTCGTCAGCGATCTGCGAAGCGGCTACCGTGGAGCGGACGTCCTCCACGACGTGCAATTGAGCGTCCCTGAGGGCGCAATCTACGCAGTGCTCGGCAAAAACGGCATGGGTAAGACCACGCTCCTGAAGACGATCATGGGGCTGCTGCCCGCTCGTCGTGGCTCCGTGACGCTCTTCGGCCTAGACGTCACGGCATGGCCGGCCTACCGTATCGCGCGACACGGTGTCAGTTACGTTCCGCAAGAGCAGGCGATATTCCAAGATCTCAACGTCGAGGAAAACCTCCGCTTGGCGCTCGGCACGAGCGCGGCTTTTGGCGAGCGATTGGACGAGGTCGCAGGCCTATTCCCGTTCTTGAAGCAGCGCTTGAACCAAACTGCCGGCACGCTCTCAGGCGGCGAGCAAAAGATGCTTCTGGTAGCGCGCGCACTGATCACCGCACCTCGGCTGATCCTCATCGACGAGATCAGCGAGGGGCTCCAGCCGGCCGTCGTCGACCAGGTGCGCAGGGTCCTGCTGGAAGTACGGCAACGGGGCGAGGCGACGATCTTGCTGATCGAGCAAAACGTGAGCTTTGCGTTTTCGCTTGCGGACAGCTACGCGATCTTGAAACTAGGAGAGATCGTCGAGGGCGGTGTCACCGCGCATGACGATGCAGTGCAGGCCGTCTCTCGGTACTTGGCGATCTAGGAGTCATCGCAACTCGCGATGCCACGGAAGGGATAGCAGCAACGGGTGTGGAGGAGGATGAACATGTCGAACAGAGGGGAATTGACTAGACGCTGCTTTATCACGGGCAGCTCCGTAGCAACGGCAGCGGTTGCGGCAGGGTTTCCGGGGATCGTCCGCGCCGCCTCCAACGAGCCCATTCGCATCGGTGTCATCTGCGGGCTAAGCGGGGTGAACAGCCCAGTCGCGCCGGCGGTCGTTCAGTCCGCACAGCTAGCCGTCTCGGAGTTGAACGGCAAGGGCGGCGTCCTCGGCCGCAAGCTGGAGCTGTCGATCGTCGACGACGAGAGCGGTGCAAGTGGGGCGGTCAAGGCTTTCAACAGCGCCGTCTACGACAAGAAGGTCAACATCATCATCGCGATGGAGACGAGCGCCGCGCGCAATGCCGGCGAGCCGATAGCTGGCCGCACGCATATGCCCTTCATCTACACGTCGTTCTACGAGGGAGGGGCATGCGCACCGAATCTCTTCGTCAATGCGTGGGTTCCACCGCAGGTTGTGGTTCCGCTCGTGAAGTTCATGGCGCAAGAGAAGCACGTTAAGACCTGGTACGCCGTCGGCAGCGACTACGCTTTCGGGCGCGGAATGATCGACGCAGCGGTGAAGTACATTCAGGCCACTGGCGGTAAGGTGCTCGGGCAAGAGTTCAACCCGCTCAGCTCGACGGACTGGGAGCCGATCCTCAGCAAGGTTCGCGCCGCCAAGCCCGACGGGATCATCTACGCGACATCGGGCGGCTCTCCCAACGCCACGTTTCTCAAGCAGTACAAGGCGACGGGCCTGGACTTGCCCGTTGGCAGCCTGAGCATCGATGAGTTGACGGCGCAAAAGATCGGAGAGCCGGCCGAAGGCGTCTACTATACGGCCGATTACTTTACCACGCTGAAGAATCCGGAAAACGAGAAGTACTTGGCGGCCATGAAGCGTATGTTCGGATCGAAGCTGCTGACGCCGAACGACCTCTCCGAGCCGGAATACGACGGCGTATACGCCTATGCCATGGCGATCGAGAGGGCCAAGGACCTTGATGCCGATGCCGTGATGAAGGCGCTGCCGGAGATAGCATTCAAGGGCCCGCGAGGTGTCGTCCAGATGAACAAGGAGCATCATGCGGCTCTGCCGATCTATCTGGCGCAGATACAAAGGAACGGTGAATCGAAGGTGATCAAGAGCTTCGGGCTGATCAGCCCAAGCAATCAGTGCCCGCACCTCTCTTGACGAATTGCGTGATTCAAGGGAGACGATCGCGAGGAGGCCAACCAACGATGCCGACGCAAGTACTGGATATCATCACTTCGGCCGGGATCCTGTATGTCGTTGCCGTTGGCCTCCTGATCATCTTCGGCGTGCTGAA
>JAGWST010000021.1 GCA_028869325.1 bacterium
CGCGCGAGGCCACCGAAGCCCAGCGCTCCCGGGCCGCCGCGGAGGCGCTGCTCTGCGATGCCGCGGAGGTGCGGCGGGCCGCGCAGACAGCTTGCTTCTCGCTCTACGTGAACGCACGGCGCGAGGCGGTGGCCGTCGACCGGAGCGGCGTGGTGCGTCTGCGGCGCCGCGACGCCTTTGCGCATGCCTTTCCGGCGGCTGCGGTGGCGGCGCAACTCGAGCGTGCCTTCGAGCGCTGGACGACGTACGGCGACGTGGGACGGGCGCTTCCGCGCTGCGCGCTGTTCGTGGGCGCACGCATCGCCGATGTGGGAGACGTCTCCTCGCTTGCGCAGGCGCTGGCCCTTGCCCGCGAAGAACTGCGCAGCATGCCACACGACGAGCCGATCGGGATCGTGCTCTCCCGCCAGCGCGCATGAGTGCCGCGACGGCCGCCAAGCGCGGTTACGAGGCCGGCGTCCTGGTCGTCGGCGGCGGTAACGCAGGGTGCGTGGCGGCTTTGGCGGCGGCGCGCCGCGGCGCCGACGTCCTGCTCGTCGAGCGCTATGGATTCCTCGGCGGCACGGCCACGGCGTCGATGGTGGGGCCGTGGATGACGTTCCACGCCGGCCAGCGCCGAGTCGTCGGCGGCATCGCGCAGGAGATCGTCGATCGGCTGCAGCGCCTCGGCGGATCGCCGGGTCACCTTCCCGACGCCTCGTCGTATGTGCCGACGATCACGCCTTTCGATCCCGAGATCCTCAAGGCGCTGCTCTTCGAGATGCTCTCCGAGGCCGGGGTACGGCTGGTGCTGCACGCGTGGTTCCTGGAGGCCGCGATGGAGGAAGCCTGCGTGCGCGGCGTGCGTCTGGCCACCGTCGGCGGCCTGCGCGATGCGCAGGCCCGCATTGTGATCGACGCTACCGCCGACGCGCACGTAGCCGCCGCTGCCGGCGTCACGATGCAGCAGGGCGACGAGCGCGGGCGCGTGCAAGCCTGCACGATGATCTTCCGTCTCTCGCACGTCGATCGCGAGGCGTTGGCCGCCTACGTGCGCGCACACCCCGATCAGATGCGCACGCACTTGGATGCGCGCGCGCTGCGCGGCGCGGATCTAACCGCGGTCGCAGGACTCTACGAGATCTGGGATCAGGCGCGTGCCGCCGGCGAGGTGAGCGTGCCGCGCGAGCTGGTCTCGCTCTTCGCCACGCCCTACGACGACGAGATGACGGTCAACATGACGCGCGTGACCGGGGTCGATCCGCTCGACCCCGACGATCTGACGCGTGCGGAGATGGAGGGACGACGCCAGGTGATGGAGCTGACGGAGTTCTTTCGCCGGCGCGTGCCGGGCTTCGCGCAGGCGCGTCTCGCTGCTACCGCCGTGCAGCTGGGCGTGCGCGAGACGCGGCGCATCGTGGGCGAGTACGTGCTCACGGCGGAGGATCTGCTGACGGCACGGCGCTTTCCCGACGCGGTAGCGCGCAGCGGCTATCCAATCGACATCCACAGCCCCACAGGCGCCGGAACGGAGACCCGGCGCCTGCCGCCCGGCGAGACGTACGAGATTCCCTATCGCTGCCTGGTCCCGCGCGGCGTCGACGGTCTGCTCGTTGCCGGGCGCTGTATCTCGACGACGCATGACGCGCTCGCCTCGACCCGCCTCACGCCGACGGTGATGACGTTGGGGCAGGCGGCGGGAACGGCGGCGGCGTTGTGTGCGCGAGAGGGCATCCAGCCGCGCGCGGTGGAGGGGCAGCGGCTACGTGCCTTGCTGCGCGAGGATGGCGTCGACCTCGCGCAAGAGGTAGCGGGATGATGAGCGAGGTGCTGAATATGGCGGCGCGCCTTGGTCTGCGCGTGCGAATCCAGTATTTGGGCGCCGCGGCGCACGGCATCGCCGCGGAGTACGATCCGCGCAGCTCCACCATCCTCGTCAACGCGCGCGTGCTCGACGGTGAGGGCGATGGCTCGGCTGCCGTCGACGCCTGCGTTGCGCACGAGCTCTACCATCATCTGGAGTATCTCGACGTGGTGCCGCGGCGGCTTGGCCGCGAACGCGAGGCGCTGGCGGATGCCTTCGCGCGCTGTAGCTTTCGCCTGGGCATCGATCCCGCCGAGATCCGCGCGAGACTGCGGCCGGTATCGCGAGCGGCAGGCGGAACGGAGCGAGCGGGATGAGGCTCTACGCGGGCGTCGACGGCGGACAGACGACGACGCAGGCCGTCATCGGTGACGAGCGCGGCGCGATCCTGGGTCGCGGCCAGGGGGGCCCCGCGAACCACGTCGACGAGCCGGGGGCGGAGGACCGCCTGCGCGCGGCCGTAGCCGGGGCGCTGACACAGGCTCTGCGCGGCGCCGCGCTGCCGTCGGCGACGCTCTTCGAGGGAGTCCACGTCGCATTGACGGGAGAGGTCGACGCGCTGCGCAGCGGCGCCGTGCGCGAGGTGGTGCGCAGCGCGCGCTTGACCGTCGCCCACGATGCCCCGGCCGCATGGATGGGGGCGTTCGCCGGCGAGCCGGGCGTGGTGGTGGTGGCGGGAACCGGCTCGGTGGCCTACGGCAGGAACGCCGACGGCGACGAGGCGCGCGTGGGCGGCTGGGGCTACCTCTTTGGCGACCGGGGCTCGGCATTCTGGCTGGCGGCGGAGGCGCTCCGTCGTGGCCTCGAGGTTGATGATCGCGGTCGCGCGACGCCGCTGGCCGGCGCCGCGCTGGAGCACTTTCGGGTGCGGCGGCTGGCGGAGGTGCCCGCCGCCTTTTATAGACGAAGGCTCACCCGCGAGCGCCTCGCCTCCTTTGCGCCCGTGGTCAACGAGATGGCGCGCGGCGGCGACGTCGGCGCCGGGGCGCTGGTCACCGAGGCCGCACATGCGCTGACCGAGCTGGCCTTTGTGGCGCTCGAGCGTCTGAGTATCCGGCGCGGCGAGGTGGCCGTGGTCGGCGGCCTGGGCGGTGATCCGCTGATCCGCGCCGGGATGGCCCGCGAGCTGGAGGTGCGCGGCGCGCGCCTGCGCGAACCGGCGGCCGATCCGGTGATGGGCGCCTTTTGGCTGGCGCTCGGCTCGAGCGTGGGGGCGGACGGTGGCTGATCGCTCCGCCGCTCTGCCCTTCGCGCGCGGCTTGGTCGTCAGCGTCCAGGCGGAGGAGGGTAGCCCGCTCGACGATCCGCTCGTCTTGGCGGCGCTCGCCCGCGCGGCGGAGCGCGGCGGCGCGGTGGCAATACGCGCGCAGGGGGCGGCCAACATCCGGGCGATGCGCGCCCATTGCGCCTTGCCGATCGTCGGCCTGATCAAGCGGCGCACCCCCGAGAGCGAGGTCTACATCACCCCCACGATCGCCGAGGCGCGTTCGGCCGCGGAGGGCGGCGCCGCCATGATCGCGCTCGATGCGACGCAGCGCCCTCGCCCCGGTGGCGAGCGCCTGGATGGGCTGATCGCCGCGGTCCACCGCGAGCTCGGCCTGCCGGTGCTGGCCGATTGCAGCAGCCTCGAGGAGGCGCTGGAGGCCGAGCGGCTGGGCGCGGACGCGCTGGCGACGACGCTTTGCGGCTACACGGAGCGGAGCCGCGGTACCCCGCTGCCGGCGCTGGACCTGGTCGAGCAGATCGTCGCGGCCGCTGCCCGCCCCGTGCTCTGCGAGGGGGGAGTCGCCACGCCGCGGCATGCGCTGGAGGCATTGAGGCGCGGCGCATACGCGTGTGTGGTGGGAACCGCGATCACCAACGTCGACGCGTTGACGCGCCACTTCGCCGGCGCGATCTCCGGCCAGGCCTGAGCGCGCCGGCGCGCGAAGCAACGCGCGCTCAAACGGAGGCGTAGATGTTCAAGAGATCCCTGGCGGTTGCGGCCCTGCTGGCTGCCGCGGCCTTTCCGGCCCAAGCGGGCGCCGTGACGCTATTTGATAACTCCGCTCCGCCGGTGCCGCTCAAGGTGTCGTTGACGTCCTCCGCCGGCTCGCCGGTGAGCCTAGGCAAGGTGACGGCGGACCGTGACAGCGACGGCAACCTGACGGTGACCGCCGACTATCGGAGCGACGGGTCGAAGCCGATCAAGGCGGTGCGTATCCGCTTCGAGGTCATCGACCCGTTTGGAGGCCAGCTCGGGTACTTCAACGGGATCTCGCAGGACCCGCTGGTCCCGAAGAAGGCGGCCAACATGACGTGGAGCAGCGATCGGGCCTACCCCATCGCCGCCACCATCCAGGCGCGTGTTACCGACGTGGCCTTTGCCGACGGGACGTACTGGCAGGCTCCAGAGGTGCCGAACCCGGTCATCGCTGCGGAGCACCAACGCCTGCTGCAAGTCTACAGGGACGGCGGCCTACAGGCGCTGTTGAAGGCATTGGGAGAGTGAGACGCGCAGCGGCCGGCGAGACGGTCGCTGCGACGAATGTCGCAGAGCGTCTCGCCGCGCGAATGAGATACTCTTCGCGAACGAGGATTCGCTTGCCGTTCGGCCAATCCACAGAGGCGCTTCAGGAGTAAGACAAACTTGGCTCATCAAGTCAATAACATTGATTTTCGGCGCCACTTGGATCGGTCGTTTTGGATGGCCACCCTGGTCATGGGGATCATCAGCGCCGTTTTGATGGTGCTGATCGTCGTCTGGCCGATCAACGACAGTCTGGCCGTGGCCGCCAGCTCCGACTCAACGATCGACGCGATCTTCAAGTTCATGCTCTTCTTCGCCGTGCCGATTTACGTCTACGTCAACGGCTACATCATCTACTTCGCGTGGCGTTACAAGCACCGCCAGCACGAAGCCGGCGACGCGGTCGGCATTCCGCTCTACGGCGTGGTGCCGCTGGAGATCTGGTGGACCGTTCTGCCGGCGATCCTGATGGTGGTTCTCGGTATCTGGAGCGCGATCGGCCTCTTGAAGCTCTACGATCCGCAGCCGGGCGCGCTCAACGTGGAGTCGATCGGCCACCAATGGAAGTTCGAGTTCCGCTACCCGGGCCTGAAGAGCTCCTTCTACGGCGATTTCTACCTGCCGGTCAATCGCCCCGTGACGATGAATATCACCAGCACCGACGTGATCCATTCGTTCTGGGTGCCGCAGTTCCGCGTCAAGCTCGACATGGTGCCCGGCATGGTGCAGCAGCTGCACTTCACGCCGACGCAGATCGGCACGTAC
>JAGWST010000022.1 GCA_028869325.1 bacterium
ATACCGTCACGCCGACCGTGGTGCGGCGATCCGGCGACGGGCAGACCACGAAGGGCCTCTTCGCCCTGCACGACGGGCAGCTCGTCGAGGCGGTGCTCATGGAGCACCACGGCGAGCGCAATACCGTCTGCATCTCCAGCCAAGCGGGCTGCGCCTTCGCCTGCGCCTTCTGCGCTACCGGACAGGGCGGCTTCTCGCGCCACCTGAGCGCGGCCGAGATCTTCGATCAGGCACGCTACTTCGCACGGCAGCTCGCGCGCGCCGGCCGCCGCGTCACCAACGTCGTCTTCATGGGGATGGGCGAGCCGTTCCACAACTACGAGGCCGTGATGGACGCCGTCGCGCTGCTCCACGATCCCAAGGGCTTTGGCCTGGGCCACCGCCACATCACGATCTCGACGGTCGGCGTGGTGCCCGCCATCGACCGTTTCGCGGAGGAGGGGCTCCAGGTCAACCTGGCGATCTCGCTGCACGCCCCGACGGATGCCCAGCGCGATGCGATCATGCCCGTCAACCGCCGCTGGAAGATCGACGAGCTGATGGCTGCCTGTGCGCGCTACGTGGAGAGGACCGGGCGTAAAGTCTTCTTCGAGTACCTCATGCTGGCCGGCGTCAACGATGCCGAAGAGGACGCACGGCAGCTGGCGCGCTTGATAGCGGGGCGTCTCTACCACGTGAACTTGATCCCCTACAACGCAACCCCCGATGCAGAGTTCCAAGGCTCGCCGGGTGCCGCCATCGATGCCTTCCAGCGCGTCTTGACGGCGGCGGGCGTGCCGTCGACCGTGCGCCACCCGATGGGCCGCGACATCGCGGCAGCCTGCGGACAATTAAGGGCGGACACTCAGCCGAAAGCGCATAAGGCCGTCGTTCTGTAAGGTGCCGGAGTCAAAGTTGCCGGGCTACGACGTTATGCCCACGCTCGACGATCAGCGAATGGAGTTTGCGCGGCGGCGTTTCTTGGCCATGCCGCTTGCCGGCGCTGTCGTTTGGACGGTTATCGGAATTGCGGGCGCGTTGCTTCCGCCGCTCCTCGCCGCATGGGCGCTCTTCATTGGAACAGGGTCTATCGTTTTCCTCGGCATGTTGTTTTCGCGCTTCACGGGGGAGGATATGCTCTCCAAAAAGCCGACGAATGCGTTCGATACCCTGTTTTTTCAAACGATCGCGATGGCGCTGCTCGTCTACGCTATTGCGATTCCATTTTTCGAGATCGACTACACGTCGCTGCCATTGACCGTCGGCATCCTCAGCGGTCTGATGTGGCTCCCACTTTCATGGATGATTGGCCATTGGATCGGCATTTTCCACAGTATCGCTCGGACGGTCCTTGTCGTCGCCGCTTGGTACGTCTTCACCCACGAGCGATTCGTCGCAATTCCAGCGGTGATCGTTGCGTTGTATCTCTTCACCATCTACGTGCTAGAGCGGCGCTGGCGAAGCCTCACTCTTGCTCAGCCCGATTCCGGTTAGCGCTGCCCCAGCGTCCGCCTATCCCTCGTTAGGATGCCGCCGGCAAGCCCAGACACAGCCGTGCGGCGCGCTCGTCTCCTGACGCCGCGCCGCGTGCGGTCACGACAAGGGGGAATGCCCGCAGATGGCGCAACTTCCCCGCCTATGACTCCCCAGGTGCAGCGATACCGGCCCACGCTCGACGAGGTCAGCGCGCTCGCGAAGCGCCGCGGCTTCGTCTTCCAGTCCTCCGAGATCTACGGTGGAGCGGGTGGCGTCTGGGACTACGGGCCATTGGGGACGGAGCTCAAGCGCAACGTCAAGCAGGCGTGGTGGCGCGAAGTCGTCGAGCTCCGCGACGACGTGGTGCCCTTCGACGCCGCCATTCTGATGCATCCGCAGACGTGGGTCGCCTCCGGCCACGCGGCGACGTTTCACGACAAGATGGTGGATTGCAAGGTCTGCAAGCACCGCTTCCGCGCCGACCACCTGGCCTCGCTCGAGCAGTGCCCGGACTGCGGCAGCAAGAGCTCCTTCACCGAGCCGCGCAACTTCAACCTGATGCTCAAGACGTTCTTGGGCCCCGCGGAGGATACCGCCAGTCAAGTGTGGCTGCGCCCCGAGACTGCGCAAGGCATCTTCGTCAACTTCAAGAACGTGGCGCAGGCCGCGCGGCGCAAGCCGCCCTTCGGCATCGCACAGGTCGGCAAGGCCTTCCGCAACGAGATCACGCCGGGGAACTTCACCTTCCGCACGCGCGAGTTCGAGCAAGCCGAGCTGGAGTTCTTCGTGCCGCCCGACGGCACCGACGAGCAGTGGTATCGCGCGTGGGTCGAGACGCGCATGCGCTGGTATCGCCGCTATCTGGTCGAAGAGCGCGTGCGCTTCCGCGAGCTGGCCAAAGAGGAGTTGGCGCACTACGCCAAGAGCCTCACCGACGTCGAGTACGACTTTCCGTGGGGATGGGGAGAGCTGGAGTCGATCGCCAACCGCGGCGCCTACGACCTGAATGCGCACATCAAGGAGTCGAAGAAGGACCTGGCGTTCTTCGACGAGGCCAACAAAGCGAAATACGTGCCGATCGTGGTCGAGGCCTCGGCCGGCGTGGATCGCACGGCGCTCGCGCTGCTCATCGACGCCTACGACAAGCAGCGCTACGTCGACCAGAACGGCAAGGAGGCAGAACGCGTGGTGCTCCGCTTCCATTCCGAGATCGCGCCCGTCAAGGCGGCGGTCTTCGCGCTGGCACGCAACAAGCCGGAGCTGGTGGAGCGAGCGCGCACCATCGAGCGCGCGCTGCGGCGCGTCATGCGCACCCAGTACGACGAGGGAAACATCGGCCAGCTCTATCGCCGGCAGGATGAGATCGGGACGCCCTGGTCGGTCACCGTCGACTACCAGACACTGGAGGACGGAACGGTGACGCTGCGCGATCGCGACACCATGGAGCAGACGCGCGTGAGCGCGGATCAGCTCGCCGCGGTCTTGGTGCCCCGGCTGATCGCATAGCGCACCCCCGTCTCATCGAGGCCGCCCCTTCATATATCGATATGGGGCTGCCGCCCCGCGCCCTCGCTGGGACCTTTGGTTCTCGGCTTCTCGGGTACAATGTGATAAGGGAAGTTTGCTTCCTGACTCGAAGATTTCGGAAATCATGTTCACGTCCGAGAGGGGATCGGCGGGATGGCGAAGGTGATGGCGCCGATGCGCGGCGCGGCGGCGATGCCGGCGGGACCGACGTGGATCTACCGCTTCGAGGACGGCTCGGCCTCGATGCGCGATCTCTTGGGCGGCAAAGGCGCGGGACTCGCGGAGATGACCCGGGCCGGGCTTCCCGTTCCGGACGGATTCACGATCACCACCGAGGCCTGTCTGGCCTTCTATCGTAACGACCGTCGCCTCCCCGAAGGCCTGGACGAGAGCCTGCGCCGGAACATGGCACTGCTCGAGCAGCACACCGCCAAGCGCTTCGGCGAAGGCGCAAATCCGCTCTTGGTCTCCGTGCGCTCGGGGGCGCGCGTCTCGATGCCGGGCATGATGGACACCATCCTCAACCTCGGGCTGAACGATCGGACGGTCGAGGGGCTCGCCGCTCTCACCGGCAACCCGCGCTTCGCCTGGGACGCCTACCGGCGTTTCGTGCAGATGTTCGGCAAGGTGGTGCTCACGATCGACGGCGAGCACTTCGAGCGTGTGATCGCAGCACGCCGTCAGGCCGAGGGCGTCGCGACCGATCCCCAGGTGAGCGTCGAGGGCTGGCGCGCGGTCGTCACGGAGTTCAAGGCGCTGGTGCAAGGCGAGACGGGCTCGCCCTTCCCGCAGGACGTCTACGCGCAGCTCCTGCGTGCCGTCGAGGCGGTCTTCGGCTCGTGGAACTCCAAGCGCGCCATCGACTACCGCAAGTTCAACAAGATTCCCGACGACTGGGGGACGGCGGTGAGCGTCGTCAGCATGGTCTTCGGCAACATGGGCGACGACAGCGGCACGGGCGTGGCCTTCACGCGCAACCCCTCCACTGGCGAGCGCAGACTCTTCGGCGAGTACCTGAGCAATGCGCAGGGCGAGGACGTGGTCGCCGGCATTCGTACGCCGATGGCCATCAGCGAGCTGGAGAAGGCGCAGCCCGGGGTCTACCGGCAGTTCGTGCAGATCGCCGCCAAGCTGGAGCGTCATTACCGCGACATGCAGGATATGGAGTTCACGGTAGAGCGCGGCCGGCTCTACATGCTCCAGACGCGTAGCGGCAAGCGCACCGCGCAAGCGGCGGTGCGCATCGCGCTCGATATGGTCGACGAGGGAGTGATCTCGCGAGACGAAGCCTTGCGCCGCGTCGACGCCGAGACGCTCAACCAGCTCTTCCATGCACGCATCGATCCGGCGCAGGCGTACACGGCTGCCGCGACCGGCCTCAACGCATCGCCCGGAGCCGCTACCGGTGCGATCGTGCTGGACGCGGATACCGCCGTGGCTTGGGCGAAGGATGGACGCGACGTCGTGCTCGTACGCGCGGAGACGGCCCCAGACGACGTGCACGGCATGATCGCGGCGCGGGGTGTGCTTACGCAGAAAGGGGGCGCGACCTCGCATGCGGCGGTGGTGGCGCGCGGCATGGGCAAGCCCTGCGTGGCTGGCTGTGAGAATCTGCGCATCGACGAGCGCGCGCGCACGATCACGCTCGCGGGAGCAACCCTGCGCGAAGGCGACGCCATCACCATCGACGGTACTAGCGGCGCGGTGATCCTGCGCGGTCTGCCGCTGATTCCGCCGCCCTCGACCCTGCCTGAGTGGCTGGCACGCTTCCTGGGCTGGGCCGACGAGCGGCGCCGCTTGGGCGTCTGGGCCAACGCCGATACGCCGGAGGATGCGCGGCGCGCGCGCGAGCTGGGCGCGGAGGGCATCGGCCTGACGCGGACGGAGCATATGTTCTTCGGGCCCGACCGGCTGCCGATCGTGCGCGAGATGATTCTCTCCGATACGCCGGAGGCACGGGCGAAGGCGCTGGCGGAGCTGCTGCCGTTCCAGCGCGCCGACTTCGAGGGCATCCTCGAGGCGATGGATGGCCTGCCGGTGACGATTCGCCTGTTGGACCCGCCGCTTCACGAGTTTCTGCCGCCCCTCGAGGAGCTCTTGGTCGACTCCACGGAGCTGCGCATGACGTACGGCGAGGACGACGCGCGCTATCGCGAGAAGCACCGCGTTCTGGAGCGCGTCCGCGAGCTCCACGAGCAGAACCCGATGCTGGGCTTCCGCGTCTGTCGCCTGGGTATCGTCTACCCGGAGATCTACGCCATGCAGGTCCGCGCGATCGTGGAGGCGGCGGTGGCGTTGCGTAGGCGCGGCGTCGATGCCCAGCCGGCGATCATGATCCCCGGCGTCGGCAACCTGCGCGAGATGGAGGTCACGGCGCAGCAGGCGCGAGCGACGATCGCGCAGACGCTCGAGGCGCTGGGCGCCGGCGCGGCGGAGCTCTCCATCGAGGTCGGGACGATGGTGGAGCTGCCGCGCGCGTGCATCGTGGCCGATCAGCTGGCCAGCGTCGCCGAGTTCTTCTCCTTTGGTACCAACGATCTGACGCAGACCACGTTGGGCTACTCGCGCGACGATGCGGAGGCGAGCTTCATCCCGCAGTACCTGGAGCGAAAGATCCTCAGCGACGATCCCTTCCAAGTGCTCGATCGCGAGGGCGTCGGCGAGCTGATGCGCATGGGCATCGAGCGCGGGCGCCGCGCGCGTCCCAAGATGAAGATCG
This sequence comes from bacterium, assembly GCA_028869325.1. Classification (GTDB taxonomy): domain Bacteria; phylum Vulcanimicrobiota; class Vulcanimicrobiia; order Vulcanimicrobiales; family SCRA01; genus SCRA01. Next base: position 5,702 of record JAGWST010000022.1, read on the forward strand.
GCATCTGCGGCGAGCACGGCGGCGAGCCCTCGAGCGTGGCGTTTTGCGACGAGGCGGGCTTGAACTACGTTTCGTGCTCTCCGTATCGCGTGCCGATCGCGCGCCTGGCCGCGGCGCAGGCGGCGCTGGCCAACGCCGGTCCGCGCGAAGGCACCGACCAGGACTAGCAACCTGCTAGGTAGCGGGCGCCAGTTCCGCGCTCTGCGCCGCCATGGCGAAGCGGGGCTCGTCGCGGATGGCGAAGGCCATGATGGCGGCAAGGAACGCCAACAGCGCTGCGCTCTCGTAGGCATACGTGTACGAGCGGAACGTCTGATAGACCACGCCGCCCACCCACGAGCCCAGTGCCGCCCCCACCTGGTGCGAAACGAAGACCCACCCGTAGAGCTCTCCGGCGGAGCGCGAGCCGAAGATGCGTTGGAGCAGGCTGGACGTCGGCGGGACCGTCGCGATGTAGTTCAGGCCGAATGCCGCCGCGAAGAGAAAGAGCCCCAGCGGCTGATGAACGAAGATCAACGCGATCAGCGTGAACCCGCGGAAGAGATAGAAGAGCCCGAGCGGTATCGTGCGGCCGAAGCGATCGCAGATCCAGCCGGAGGCCAGGGTACCGATGACGTTGAGGCCGCCCATCACGGCCAGAGCGCCCGCGGCAAGCTCCGGCGCAAAGCCGCGGTCGATGCAGTCGGGGATGAAGTGCGTGAGCACCAGGCCCGTCGAGGTGTAGCCGCAGACGAAGAAGGTCATCGCCAGCAGCCAGAAAGGCGGGTGCTTGATGGCCGCCAGCGTGCCCAGCCCCTCGAGCGCGGCGCGCTTGACGCCGCCGTCATGCCGTGCGCCGTCGCTGACAAGGGCGGCCACCATGGGCAGGACGGCGACGATGGCGACGGCCGCGAGGATGAGCAGCGCGGCGCGCCAGCCTTCGCGCAGCGTCAGGTACATCGCCAACGGGATGACCAATATCTGCCCCGCCGACATGCCGGCGCTCAGAACGCCGATGACGAAACCGCGCCGCTCGCTGAACCAGCGCGTGACCAACGCCGTGGCGGCCGGCATGCCGACCAGGCCCGAGCCCAGCGCCGTGAGCACGCCGAGCGTCAGCCAGATCGTGCCGATCGCGTGCGCTTGCGCGGCGACGAAGGTGGAGATGCCGAGCAGAACGACGCCGCCGCTCAAGACCCAGCGGGGGCTCCAGCCGTCGGCGATGCGGCCGCTGAGCGGGCCGATAGCGCCGTAGAGGAAGAGCCCGACGGCTGCGATGGTGCCCAGCGTCGCGCGCCCGGCGTGGAACTCGGCCTCGAGCGGGTCGATCAGGACGCCGAAGCTGGAGCGCAGCCCGGCGGAGAAGAGCAGCGCGAGCGCGGCTGCGGCGATGACCGCTACTGCACGGGCTTGACGCATGGGACCTCTCGTATGTTATAATACAAAACAGTGAACGTAGCAAAACAATATCATATCTGCGGCCGGGGGTCAACAGAGATCGCCGAGAGCCTCGAGGCGGCCATTCGCGAGAACCGGCTCGCCGCGGGCGCGCGCATCCCCACGGTACGCGCGCTCGCCGCCTCGCTCGGAGTCAGCCTCGTCACCGTCGCAACCGCCTATCGCACGCTGCGCGAGCGCGGCCTGCTGATGACGGATGGCCGTCGCGGCACCACGGTGCGCGGCGCGCCGCCGCTGCTGGGCCGCCCCGTTCTGCGCTTCCCCGAGGGCGTGCGCAACCTCGCCGACGGCAATCCGGATCCGGCGCTGCTGCCGTCGCTGCGCAAGACCCTCGCCACGCGCGCCTATGAGCCGGTCCTCTACGGCGAGGAGCCCGAGATCCCAGAGCTGCTCGAGCTTGCGGCCAAGCGTTTCGCCAGCGCGGGCGTGCCGTGGACGGCCATCGCCATCGTCGGCGGCGCCCTCGACGGTATCGAGCGCGTGCTGGCGGCCAGCCTGCGTCCGGGCGACCGCGTCGCCGTCGAGGACCCCGCTTACCCGGCCTATCTCGATGTTCTGGCGGCACTGGGGCTGGTGGCGGAGCCCGTCGCGATCGACGGCTCCGGCTTCGTTCCAGCGGCACTGCGGGCGGCGCTCGAGAGCGGCGTGCGCGCGGCGATCTACGCACCGCGCTCGCAGAATCCCACCGGCGCCGCCTTTGACCGGGAGCGCGCGGCCGCGTTGCATCGCGTCGTCGCGAAGCGCCCCGAGGTCCTGCTCGTGGAAGACGATCACACGGCGGGCATCGCCGGCGCGCCGTTCTTCACGCTCGTGGCCGATCGCGCGAAGTTCGCCGTCGTGCGCTCGGTATCCAAGACGCTGGGCCCGGACTTGCGGTTGGCCTTCCTCTCCGGCGACCCGATGACGGTGGCGCGCGTGCGCTCCCGTCAGCGCGTCGGCACCGGCTGGGTGAGCCGCATGCTGCAATCGGCCGTCCTCGCGCTGTGGTCGGATCCCGCCGTCAAGGAGCAGGTCGAGCGCGCACGCGAGGTCTACGCCCAGCGCCGCGACGCGTTCGTGCGGGCACTGGCGGCCGAGGGCATTATCGTGCAGGCGCGCTCGGGGCTCAACGTCTGGGTGCCGGTGGTCGACGAAGAGGCGATGGTCCGCTCGCTGCTGGAGGCTGGCTGGGGCGTCAATCCGGGATCGCGCTTCAGGATCGCCGGCGGCCCGGCGATCCGCGTGACGATTGCGCGCCTGGAGCCGAACGATGCCGTCGAGCTCGCTCGCGCGATCTCCGCCGCGTCTTGCCCAACGGCGTACGCCCGAACGACGTGATGCCTCGCTCAGCCGGCATGGTCGCGGCAGTCGCCGTGCTGGCCGTCGTCGCGGCGCAGCTGGCGCTGCTGATGGTGGTGCATCTGCAGCGCGGCACAGCGTTTCGCCCGTTCGCGGGGGAGCCGATCGTCCCCGGGCGTCTGGTTCCGCAGCTGCACTTGATCGACGATCGGGGCCGCCCGTTCACGCTCACGCCGGAGAACGGCGGACGCCCGACGGTCTATTACTTCGGCTACACGCGCTGCACCGATGCCTGTCCGCTTACGCTCGCGCGCCTGGCGCGCGCGCGGCGCGAGATGGGCGCGCTGGACGTCCGCTTCGTCACGCTCGACCCGGCGCACGACGACCCGCCGCGGCTACATCGCTATTTGGCGCGCTTCGATGCGCGCTTCACCGGGCTCACCGGCACGCCTGCGGAGATCGCCGCCGCGCAGCGTGCGTTCGGCGTCAGCGCCGCGGCGAACGGCTCCTCCCTCGATCACGACGATGCGGTCATCGTCGTCGACCCCGCCGGTAGGATGGCGCTGCGCTACACGGGTGCCGATCTCGACGTCGGCGCCTTCGTCGACGACGTGCGGCGTCTCTGAGGACGCAGCGGCCCGCGTGAAGTGCGCCGCGTTATCCGCGCGCGTGTATGGGTAAGCGGGTGGGCTATCAGAACGGCAGCGGCAGCGCGCTCCAAGCCGGCGAGCGGTGCGTGCGCACCTGGGCGCAGAGGCGTCGCGCCTCGTCAACCTGGCCCGCGCCGCGGCGAACGAAGAGCTTGCGCCAATACGCCTTGCCGGAGAGCCGCCGAATTAGGTCGGATGCCTCCGTCGCCTCAACGATCGCGCCCATCACCTGAACGTAGAGCGCCGGGCCGCGACGCATGCGCTCGCTCTGTGCGTCGCCCCACACGTCGTCCCCGAAGCGCTCGCGAAGAACGCGCTCGCAGGCCTCGTAGAGCGTGAGGTCGCCCTCGCCGTTGAACTCGGCAGCCAAGGCGAACGGCGATAGACGGTCGCGTAACGCGCTAGCGGCCGCGCTCTGCGAGGGGCGCAAGCTCTCCATGACGCGGAAATCGTCCCAGGCGAGGAACTCGTCGATGGCGTCGAGCGCCCACGGATCGGTCCACAGCTCGCGCAACGCATCGCCCAGCACGCGCTCGAAGGCGCGCGTGGTGTGGTGGAAGTAGACGGTGGCGAACATCATGTATCTGGCGAGCACGAATTGCTCGAGCGCCAC
>JAGWST010000226.1 GCA_028869325.1 bacterium
CGCGTACGACGCGGCATCGGGGAAGCAGCTTTGGAAGTTTGAAACAGTGGCGCGCGAGGGGCAACCGGGCGGAGATACCTGGGGAACGCTGCCGAACATGCTTCGCGCGGGCGGAGAAACGTGGGAAGATCGACGAAGCGCGCGTGTATCGGGATGCCCCGCGCCCCTTGCGTGACCAGCAGGCGTACGTCGTCCCGCCCGCGTCCACGCACCTCCGCCGGCTCGCGTGCCTCCAACGTTGCCGGCAGCTCGAACGCCGGCGCCTCCATCGCAAGCATCGAGGCCGTGCCCGTCAGCGCGCGGGCAGAAGCCCGGCCGCCTGGTAGCGGCGCGCGGGCAGCGTCTGGTCAAGCAACAGGCGCACGATCGCCGGAGCGATCGCCGCCGGCTTCGGCAGCGCCGAGAGGTCCTCGCCCGGCGCCGCGTCGCGGTGCATCTGCGTATCCATATCTCCGGGATCGACGGCCAGCACGCGGATGCCGGTGCCCTCCAACTCCTTCGCCAGCACGCGCGAGAGATGGTCGAGCGCCGCTTTGCTGGCGCCGTAGCCGCCCCACCCCGGATAGGCGTTGACGGCCGCATCGGAGGAGACGTTGACGATCACGCCGCCGCCCGCGGCCAGCATGCCCGGCAGGACGAGTTGGGCAAGGTGCAGCGGCGCTAAGACGTTGACCCGCAAGATGCGCTCGAGCTCCCGCCACGCCAGCCTCGCCAGCGGCGGCAGCGGCGTCGGCCCAAGCTCCGAGGCGTTGTTGAGCAGCGCATCGATGCGCGCGAAGCGCTCAAGGCCGGCAGCCACGATGCGCTCGGCATCCTCGCCAACATCGGCGCATACGGCGACGACCTCCGTATGCCCGCGCAGCTCGCGCGCCGCCGCCTCGAGCGCGGGGCGGCCGCGCGCGGTCAGAACGAGGTTGACGCGTTCGCGCGCGAGCACTCGCGCGACCTCGTAGCCCAAGCCGCGTGACGCTCCGGTGATCAGTGCCGTCTTGACCGTAAGGCTCATGCCGCCAGTATGACGCGCGCATCCCGCACGGCACACCGTCCGAAGGCCCAGCGGCTCGCCTGTCCGTTCGGACAGGTACGCCGCGCCGTCGCCCCGCTACACGATCTTGCGCTGCGCAGCAAGCGCCACGGCCTGTGCCCGATTCTCCGCGCCCAGCTTCGCCATGATCGAGGAGAGATGAAACTTGGCGGTGCGCTCCGCGATTCCAAGGCGTGCCGCGATCTGCTTGTTCGAGAGCCCCTCGCCCACCAGGCGGAGAACCTCGCGCTCGCGCGAGGTCAGCGCCAGGGCGCCGGCAGCACCTTCGCGCGACCCGAAGATGGCGCGCTCGGCCACGCGCGCGCTGACGTGGAGCCCGCCCGCGGCAACCTCGCGAATGGCGTGCGCCACCTCCGTGGCCGCCGATCCCTCAGCAGGGATGCCAGTCCCTCGCGAACGACCGGATGATCGTCGACGATCGCGACGCGAATCACGGCCGTCGCCCTCCGATCGGGACTCTCGCCGTCACGATCGTGCCCTTGCGCGCGGCAGCGTTGCCGATGCGCACGCTTCCGCCCAGGAGACGCGCCCGCTCCTCCATGCCCAGAATCCCCTGTCCAGCGCCTTGCCGTGTACCCGCGGCATCACGGCCGCTCGCTGCCACGCCCACGCCGTCGTCGCGCA
>JAGWST010000227.1 GCA_028869325.1 bacterium
CGCGACGGCGACAAAGGCGACGGCCTTCACCAGCGGCTGCATCATCCCCGCGAGGCTCAGGCTCGCGGGGGGGGCCGCCGTCACGACCAGCAACGCCACGGCGACTAGATCCTGCGCGATCAGCAACGCCAGCGCCAGATGGCCTTCGCGCCGCTCGTGCAGTCCGAACTCCTCCAGCAGGGCGACGCCGATCGCCGTGCTCGAGAGCGTGAAGACCAGCGCGAGCGTCACCGGGTGCGCAAAGCCCAGCGCGCGTGCCAGTGCCCACGCCACGCCCGCGAAGAACGCCATCAGTCCGAGGTTTGCAGCCATCGACCACCAGCCCGCACGGCGTAAGTCGCGCACGGAGAAACCCAATCCCAGACTGAAGAGCAGAAAGATCAGCCCCAGCTCGGAGACGCCGGAGAGGGTGCCGCCGTGCGCCACGTATCCCGGCGAGAAGGGGCCGATCGCCACGCCGGCCACCAGATAACCCAAGACGGGCGTGATGCGCAGCGCGCGCGAGAGCGCGCCGCCGACCGTCGCGGCCACCAGCGCTGCGGTCAGATCGGCGAGGAACGTGATGGTGGCGTCCACCGCAAGCGCTCAGCGCGGCGCCGCGCTGAGATCCTCGATCGCCGCCCGCGCCGCGAGATAGCCCGGCGCACCGATGACGCAGCCGCCGGGATGGGCCCCAGAGCCGCACAGATAGAGCGATCCGACCGGCGTGCGCGCCGCAAAGCGCTGGTCGAAGAGCTGCCCCGGCAACAGCTCGCCGTGGAAGATGTGGCCGTGATGGAGGCCCAGCAGCGCCTCGAGATCGGGCGGCGTCAGGACCTGCCGCGCCTCGACCGCCGCGGGGAGATTGGGCGCGTAGCGTGCCAGCGTAGCGAGCACGAGATCGGCGGCCTCCTCGCGGCGCGCAGCGCTCCAGCCACCCTCGCGCCCGTACGGAAACCACTGCGCGAAGACGGAGAGCAGGTGCTTGCCCGGCGGCGCGATCGTAGCGTCCGTCGGCGACTGCATGAAGCACTCGAGCATCGGCGCGCGCGAGATGCCGCCGGCCGCGGCCTCTTCGTAACCGCGTTGTAAGTACGCCAGCGAGGGCGCCACGTGGATCGTCGCGCGATGGTGAGGCTGGAGCCCGCGCCCCCGTCGCGCCGTGAAGTCGGGCGGCTCGCCTAGCGCGAAGTTCACTTTCAGCGAGACGCCCTCGCAGCGCCACGAGCGCACGCGCTCGGCGAAGGCCGGATCGAGCGCATCGCCCGGCAGGAGCTCCAAGAACGTGCGATGCGGCGTTGCATTGGAGAGCACGCGCGCGGCGCGAATCTCCGTGCCGTCGCGCAAGACCACACCGCAGGCGCGCTCCCCTTCCAGCAGGATGCGCTCGACCTCGGCCTGCGTGCGCACCTCGCCGCCGGCGCTGCGAAAGGCCAGTGCCAAGGCGCGCGTGATCGCCCCCATGCCGCCGCGCACGAAGCCCCACGCCCCTTGCACGCCGTGCGCGCGCCCCGCATAGTGGTGCGCCAGCACGTATGCCGTGCCGCGCTCTAGTGGGCCGGCGAAGGTGCCGATGAGACCGTCGGTGGCGAGCGTCGCCTGCAGCACGGGCGTGCGCACGCAGCGCCGCACGAGATCGGCGGCGCTCTCCTCGAAGATGGTGCAGGCGTCGCCCACGCCCCAGCGTTCCGCCAGCGCCTCGCGTGAAGCCGGCGGCTCGATCAGCGTCTGGTAGACCAGCCCGCCCAGGCGCTGCGCCTCCGCCTCAAAGCGCTCCAAGCCGGCGACATCGTCACGGTCGAAGCGCGCGATCTCGCGCGCATTGCTCTGCGCGTCGCTTCCCAACAGCAGCGAGCGTCCGTCCTCCAGCGGCGTGAACGACGCCGGGTCCTTACGGTAGGCCGCGTAGCCGAAGCGCGCCAGGTCCAGCTCCTCGACGATGCGCGGATGCAAGAGGCTGACCACGTATGCCGCCGTCGAGACCCGCCAGCCACGCCACGGCGACTCCGTGACGCAGGCGCCACCGACGATCTCGCGCCGCTCGAGCGCCAGCACGCGCAGACCGCCGCGCGCCAGATAGTTCGCCGCGACCAGCCCGTTGTGCCCGCAGCCGACCACGACTGCGTCGTAGCGCGCACTCACGCGACCTCCTCTTCGAGCGCGCTCGCGGGGAGGCCCGTGCGCCAGAGCGCGAACGGCACGCCGGCGATCAGCCCGCCGAAGGAAATCAAACGCTGCACCGCATCGCCGCCCACGATACCGTAGATCACGATGCCGCCCAGCCAGAGCGCGCCGACGGAGGGCAGCAGCACGGTGCGCACGCGCTCGCCGCCACGCGACTCCGGCGCGAAGGTCGCCGCGCAGGCGAGCGCCGAGAGCACGAAGAGCGCGCCGAGAAAGACGCTGGAGGCATCGACGATCGCATTGAGCGCGGCGTTGACGGAGGGCGAGAGGCCGGCCAGCGCCGTGGAGATCGCGGTCGCCGCCATCATGCCCAAGATCGCGCCGCCGGGCGTGCCGAAGCGCGGATGCACGTGCGCCAACGCGCGCGGCAGCACGCCGTCGCGCGCCATGGCGAACGCCGAGCGCGAGAGGTAGAGCATGGTGGTGAAGAGCGAGGCGGCGCTGGAGACTAGAACCGTGGCGGCGATGATGCGCAGCCACGCCCCGCCGCCCAGGAGCCCGCCGATGTACTCCATCGTGTCGGCGCTGTGCTTGGCGTAGCCGTCAATCGTCCCCAAGCGCAACGCGACGACGGCGAAGAGCGAGAGCGCCGCCGAGGTGACCAGCAACGCCAGCACGCCGGCAAGGCCGGGCTCGCGGCTGGGGCCTAGCCGCTCCTCGCTCGACGCGGCGGAGGCCTCCCAGCCGTCGACTACCCAGATCGAGAGCACCGCTGCCGAGAGCACGCCCGCCAGACCGAACGTATGAAAGCTCTTCACCACCGCTTGCGCCGGCGCAGCG
>JAGWST010000228.1 GCA_028869325.1 bacterium
CGCCTCGCCCGCGACGATGCCGCGCACCTCGGCGTCCTCCCAAACGACGACGGCATCGCGCTCGCGATAGAGGGGGTTGGTCGGCACCACCACCACTCCCGCACGCAGCGCGCCCAGGTAGGCATCGATGAAGGCCAGGCGGTTCTCCAAGTAGATCGCCAGACGATCGCCCGGCGCGAAGCCCGCCGCGGCCAACCAGGCGGCGACGCGTCGCGAGCGCCCTTCCAGCTCCGCGTAGGTCAGGCGCCGTCCCTCGATGACGAGGGCGGTGCGCTCGGCGCAATCACGTACGGAACCCGCGAACAGATCCAGCAGGGTCATCGTAAGGAGAACCTCCGGGCCAGGGGTGCGGGCCCCCCATTCCAGGGGAGCGGAGAGGCGCCCTCCAGCCGGCCGCGCTGGAGGAGGGCTCCCCCGGCGCCGGGAAAGCCGCGCCGACAGCGAGCTGGCGTGCCAATCTGTACCCCGCAGCGGGGTGCGCGACGCCGGAAGGCGCCGGGACGCTTTGCGGTACGCCGCTTGCACAAGAGATCAGAGCGCAGTCGTGGAGGGGCTTCGGCCGTAGTTCGCCGTGAGCCGCCACGACGCGAGTCGTTGCGCCAGCGCGGCGGCATACGTAACGAAAGGTAACATAGGCAAAGCACGTGCCGACGGAAATCCTCATTTCGAGCGACCCCTGGGAGAACCGAGTCGCCATCGTCGAGGACGGTACCCTCTCGGAAATCTACTTCGAGCGCGAAGAGAAAGTCATCGGCTCCATCTACAAGGGCAAGGTGCAGAACGTCTTGCCGGGCATGGGAGCCAGCTTCGTGGACATCGGCCTCGGCCGCAACGCATTCCTGTACGTGGACGATATCAATCGCCAGCCCCTCAACATCGGCGACGTCGAGATCACGCAAGGGCGCAGCGGCTGGACGATCACCGAGAAGGTCAATCGCGGAGACGAGGTCCTAGTTCAGATCGTCAAGGAGCCTCGCGGCCTCAAGGGCGCGCGCGTCTCGACGAACATCTCGCTCCCCGGACGCTACTTGATCCTCATGCCGACGGGACGCTACTCAGGCGTCTCGCGCAAGATCGAGAGCGCCGACGAGCGCAACCGCCTCAAGGCCGTCATGAAGCGCATCCGCCCGGAAGGCATGGCGACGATCGTGCGCACAGCCGCCGCGGGCGTGAGCGAGGCGGAGCTGATCGCCGATCTGGGCGTGATGATTCGGATGTGGCACGGCATTCTCGAATCGTACAAGCAGGCAAAGGCGCCGGCACTCCTGCACAAAGACATGAATCTCGTCTACAAGGCGGCGCGCGACTTTTTGACACCCGACGTGCAGTCGATGTGGATCGACGACTCCCAGGAGTACGAGAAGGTCCGCGACTTCCTGCGCCTGCTGGGCCCGCAATACCTGGAGCGCGTGCGCCACTACGACGGAAACCTGTTCCACGACCGCGGCGTCGACGAAGAGGTGCAGAAACTGCTGCGCCCCAAGGTCTGGCTGCCGTCCGGCGGCTACCTCATCATCGAGCACACTGAGGCGCTGACCGTCATCGACGTCAACTCCGGCAAGTTCACCGGCGGCAAGAACCTCGAAGACACCATCGTCAAGACGAACATCGATGCCGTGAAGGAAATCGTGCGACAGATCAGGCTGCGCGATCTCGGCGGCATCATCGTGATCGATTTCATCGACATGGATGAGCGCAAGAACCGGCAGAAGGTCATGGCGGCGCTGGAAGAGGCATTGCGCGCGGACCGGGCTCCTTCAAAAGCGCTGCAGTTCAACGATTTCGGCCTGGTGGCCATCACGCGCAAGCGCGTCAAGCAATCGCTCGAACGCACGCTCTGCACCCCCTGCCCGTATTGCGGCGGAGGCGGCATGGTCAAAAGCCCGCAGACGGTCAGCTACGAAATCCTGGCCGAGGCGCGCCGCATCTCGAAAGACGTCGACCACCACAACGAGGTCATCCTTCGCGTCAA
>JAGWST010000229.1 GCA_028869325.1 bacterium
CAGCAGCACGCGCTGTGGCGAGGCTCCCTTGCTGCGCGCCGTGCGCACGTAGTCCTGCGCCAGCTGGTCCAGGACGGAGCCGCGCACTTGGCGCGTGACGATCGCCGCCTCCGTCAGCCCAATCGCCAGCATCGGCAGAATCAGGCTCGCCAAGCTCTGCCGCGGATCGTGAAGCCAGCCCGCGAAACCGCTGGTCGGAAGCCAGCGCAGGTGCACGCCGAAGAACAAGATCAGCAGCAGGCCGAGCCAGAACGAGGGGATGATCGTTCCCGCCTGGGAGAGCGCGATCAGCGCGGCATCCATCGCTTTGCCGCGCCTCACGGCCGCCAGAATACCCAGCGGCAACGCCACCACGAACGTGACCAAGGCGGCGCCGGCCACAATGGGGATCGTGACCGGCAGGCGCTGCAGGATCAACTGCGTCACCGGTGCGCCGTAGTTGATGGAGTTACCGAGATCGCCGCGCGCCAGATGAGCCAGCCAGCTCACGTACTGCGCGACCGGCGAGGCGGCGATCCCCAGACGTGCGCCGAGCGCCGCGCCGCCGCCCACGTTCATCCCCAAGATCACCTGCACGGGGTCGCCGGGGATCGCCAGCAGGGCCAGATAGGCCATCGTCGCCGCCACCAGCGCCGTCATGAGCGCGGCGGCGAGACGGCGCACGACATAGACGAGCATGTTACTGAGATAGGTAGACCTGCGTCACGTCCAGGGCCACGATCGGCTGTTCGATCCACCAGTTCTGCACACGATCGCGCACCGCCACCAGATTGGGCACGTTGAAGAGGTAGTCGTTCACGGCGTCGTCCGTGATGGTGCGCTGAATCTCGCCGTAGAGCCGTTTGCGATCGTTGAGCGAGGTCGCCTCCTGCGCCTGCAGGAAGAGCTGCTGCACCTTGGGATTGTCGTAATGGAAGTAGTACTTGGGGTTGGCGTAGATATTCAAGTCGAGCGGCTCCACATGGGCGATCACCGTCAGATCGTAGTCGCCGCCCTTGAAGATGTGAGAGAGCCAATAGTCCCATTGCACGACGCGCAGCTTGAGGGTGATGCCGACTTTGGAGAGCTGCTGCGCCAACACCTCGCCCGCACGCCGCTCGTTGATATAGGGCTGCGGAAGGTCGAGCGTTGCCGTAAAGCCGTGCGGATAGCCGGCTTGCGCGAGTAGCGCCTTGGCCCTGGCGGGATCGTAGGGATACTCATTCGTGAGATCGCTGTAGTAGTACTCGGCCGGCGTGGCGTGCGATCCGATCGGCGTGCCCAAGCCGAACATGGCGCCCTGCACCAGCGCCTTGCGATTGGTGGCGTAGGCCATGGCACGCCGTACCAAGGCATTGTTGAACGGTGCCCGGGCATTGTTGGTGGACATGATCATCTTTGCGGTGGTGAAGCCCTTGAGCAGCTTCAGCCCCGGCGTCTTCTCCACCACCAGCGCGTTCTCGGGGCTCAGACCATCGCCGATCGCGTCGATCTGCCCCGACTGCAGCGCCGCGAGCTGGGTCTGGGGATCGGGAATGAAGCGGAAGGTGACGCTGTCGAGATACGGCAGCTTGGGATCCCAGTAGCCATCGTAGCGCTTGAGCTGGACCGCGTTGCCGCGCATCCACTGCACGAAGGCGAAGGGTCCGGTTCCCACCGGATCGGTGCGCAGCGTCTTCTCGTCCTTGGGCGGATAGATCACCGAGTCGGGGCGAGCGAGATCGAAGAGCAGGTTACCGTCGCGATGCTTGAGCGTGAGCACGACGCTGCGGTCGCCCGCCGCCTTGATGCTCTCGATCGAGGCGTAGTACTCGTGATGGGTGTGATCCGAGGCGGCATCCATCGCGCGCTGGAGGTCGGCGACCACGTCCGCGGCTCCCAGCTTGGACCCGTCGTGGAACGTCACGTTCGGCCGCAGATGGAAGGTATAGGTGAGGCCGTCCGGCGAGACGTCCCAGCCACTGGCGAGGCAGGGCACCACGCGGCCATCGCGATCGACCCGCACCAGCCCCTGCAGCACGTTGTCGTAGACGATGCGCGCGATCGCCTGCGAGGTGCTGATCGTGGGGTCCAGTCCGGGCGGCTCGTCGGGCATGCCCACCGTCAGCGCACCGCCGCGGACGGGCTGCGCGGCCCGCGCGGCCTGCGCCGGCGGCGCCAGTAGCGCGGCCGCCATCGCCAGTGCCGTCACCATGGTCAGGCTTCGTTTCACCTTCGTTCTCCTGCGGGTCACGGTAACAAGTGCGCGGCCGCGGCCGCATGGATGCCACGATCTCGATTTCTGCGGCGGGATTCGCGCCGGCCGAACGGTGCTCCCGCACCGTGCGGCGAAGAGCGCGCGCATGCGGCAGACCATCTGCGAGGTCCCCGGCATCGCCGTCGGCAACGTTACCGACGCCTCGGCGCAGACCGGCTGCACGTGCGTCCTCTTTGCGGACGGGGCGACCGCGGGCGTAGACGTACGCGGCGGCGCGCCCGGCACGCGCGAGACCGACGTGCTCGACCCCGTGAATACGGTCGAGCGCGTCCACGCGGTGGTCTTCGCCGGAGGCAGCACGTTCGGCTTGGACGCCGCTACGGGCGTGATGCGCTATCTCGAGGAGCGCGGCATCGGGCTCGACGTGGGCGTCGCGAAGATCCCCATCGTCCCGGCGGCGGTGATCTTCGATCTGGTCGTCGCCAAGCGGCGGCCGGACGCCGCGATGGGCTACGATGCGGCGTGCGCCGCATCGCATGCCGCATTTGCATGCGGCAACTCCGGCTCCGGAACCGGGGCGACGGTCGGCAAGCTGCTGGGGGGCGCCCACGCCATGAAGGGCGGTCTCGGCTCCGCCGCGATCGCGCGCAATTGGAGCGGGCGGCGCTTGGTGGTCGGCGCGCTGGCGGTGGTCAATGCCGTGGGCCACGTGCGCGATCCCGGCTCGGGCGAGATTCTCGCCGGCCCGCGCGCAAGCGACGGCAGACTCCTCGACAGCGCGGAGCTCTTGATGACGATGGAGCCGGAGGCCTTTCATCCGCGCATCGGCAGCGGGCGCAACACCACGATCGCGCTGGTGGCCACCAACGCGCGGCTGAACAAGACGCAGGCGACGCGCCTGGCGCAGGTGACGCACGA
>JAGWST010000230.1 GCA_028869325.1 bacterium
CCCGCGTGCGGGCCTCCTCGCGCGCCTTCTCGGCGGCGACGTCGGCCTCGGCTTGGCCGACCATGAACTCGCGCTTGGCCTGCCCCATGCCGCGCGCCAGCTTGGGCAGCTTGTCGGCGCCGAAGAGCAACACGCCCAGGCCGATCACCACCAGCACGATGGGCGCGTCGATGAACGCGAGGTAGAGGTGCGGCTGCATGAAGGTGGCCATCGTTCTGCGGTCTCCTGTTCAGTGTCCGGTGAGCGCCTTCGCGAAGGCCGCGAACGAGGCCTTCGCCGGGCCGTTGTCGAGAGGGGCTAGGCAGTCAAGGGCCTGTCGGGACTCTTGCTCGATGGTGGCGCGCGCGGCATCGAAGGCGCCGCAGGCCTGCATCTGCGCGATCAGGCGCGCACCGGCCTGCGGGTCCTTGCCATCGCTGAAACAACGCTCGACCTCGGTCCGAAGTTGCCTGCCGCCCCGCTGCAGCGCCTCCAACAACGGAAGCGTCATCTTGCGCTCGCGCAGATCGTTGGCGACCGGCTTGCCCAGGTCAGCCTCCGTCGAGGTGACGTCCAGCAGATCGTCGAGCATCTGAAACGCGACGCCGTAGTGGCGCGCGAAGCTCCGCACGGCCGCCACGATCTGCGGCGATCCACCGCCCATGATCGCTCCGACCTCGGCCGAGGCGGCAAAGAGCGAGGCCGTCTTCTTGCCCACCGTCTCACGATAGGCGTCCATCGTCGTCTCGAGATCCGCCAGCGAGCGCAGTTGGAGCACCTCGCCGTCGGTGATGTCGGCCAGCGTCTGCGCCAGGATGTTGGGAACGGGATGGGGGTAGTGGGCCGTGACGTTGCGAAAGATCCATGCGAAGAGGTAGTCGCCGGCAAGCACGCTGATGCGGTTGCCGAAGTCGACGTTGGTGGCGTTGACGCCCCGCCGCGTCTGCGCCTCGTCGACCACGTCATCGTGGATCAGCGTGGCGACATGGATCAGCTCCATGTAGGCGGCCAGCGGCAACTGGCTCTCGGGATCGCCGCCGGCGGCCTGCGCGCCCAACAGCGTGAAGCGCGGGCGAATGCGTTTGCCGCCCGCCCGCAGCATGCGATTGACGGCCTCGGTGATGAGGACGTTATCGGTGGAGAAGCGATGGCGAAAGAAGTGCTCCACCATCGCGTGCAGGTCGAGCTCCCGCTCGCGTATCACGGAGCCTTGGTTCCCACGTGGATCGCCACGATGCCGCCCAGCAACCGGACATAGCGCACGCCCTCGAAGCCGGCCTCCGCGAATCGCGTTGCTAAGCCGTCCGCATCGGGAAAGTTGGTCAGCGAGTTGGGGAGATAGGTATAGGCCTTCTTCGAGCCGCTCAACAGCGTGCCGATCAGCGGCACGATCTTGTAGAAGTGGAGGTAGAAGACGCGCCGCCAGAGCGGATTCGGCGGCTTCGAGACGTCGAGGTTGACGAAGCGCGCCCCCGGCCGCAGCACGCGGCGGATCTCGCGCAGGGTGGCGCCGATATCCACCACGTTGCGCATCGAGAAGCCCATCGTGGCACCGGAGAAGCGCTGCTCCGCGAAGGGCAGCGCCATCACGTCGCCCTCGACGAAGCTGACACGATCGGCGAACTTGCGGTTGCGCTGACGGGCCACACGCAGCATCGGCTCGCAAAAATCCACCCCCACGATGCGCCGGCCGCGGTCGGCGCGCGCTGCCGCGAACGAGAGGTCGCCCGTGCCGCAACACAGGTCCAGGATCTCGCCCCCCGGCTCCGCCTGCAGTTCACGTATGGCGCGGCGCCTCCAGGCCTCGTCGATCCCGGCGGTCATGACGCGATTCGTGAAGTCGTACGTGGGCGCGATCGTCGCGAACATCTCGCGAACGTAGGTGCTCTTCTGCATTGGCGTGGCCGCTCGGTTTCCTCCAGGGAGTCGCCCATTCCCGCAGGGGTGCAGCGCAGGGCGGACAGCCGGGGCGTCCGAAGCCGCTAGGATGGACTCCGGCTCCTCGCACCACGCCTTCGCGATCGTCGCCATCACCGTCTTCGCCCTGGGTCTGCGCCACGGGGCCGACCCCGATCATCTGGCGGCCATCGACAACATGACGCGCAACTCCCTGCGCCGGCACCCCGGGGCGAGCCGCTTCATCGGCACCCTCTTCGCCGGCGGCCACTCCCTGATGGTGCTGGCTATCGCCCTCTGCGTCGGCCTGCTCGGCAGCCGCTTCGCCTCGCACAGCCAGCTCCTCGAGACGATCGGAACCTGGGTGAGCATCGTCGTGCTCTTTGCGCTCGCCGCGCTCAACCTCGCCGCGCTAGGCAGGCGGCGCGGGGCCGATCGTCCGGCGGGCCTGCGCAGCGCGCTGCTGCCCCGGCGTCTGCGCCACGCGGAGAGCGCCTACGCCGCGATCCCCGTGGGGCTGCTCTTCGGCCTGGGCTTCGATACCTCGAGCCAAGTGGCGGCCTATGCGCTGGCGCTGGCAGGCGGCGGCGTCGCCGCGGCGGTCGCGATCGGCGCGGTCTTCTGCCTTGGCATGGCCGCTACCGATACGCTGGACAGCCTGCTGGTCTACCGCCTCTGCGCTCAGCGCGGCGGCGAGATCGCGCAGGTGACGCGCCACTGGATCGTCGCGGTCACCGTGCTGGCTTTGGGTGTGGGCCTCTTCGAGCTGGCGCAGGCGCTGGGCTGGCAGCCGCCGATCCCCGACCTGGCGGTCAGCGCGATCCTGGTGGCGGCACTGCTTGCAGTCTTCGGCTGGACCCTGTTCAGCACGAGTCAGGGCATCAGCAGGTTGCGGAAGAACCCGCGTACCGTCCGTTTGGAGCGCCATGCCCGCGCATGCAAGGAGGTGGCGAGGGAGCATACCGGGGGGTGTCTGTGACCGAGCCGACGACGACGTCAGGCGCGGGCATGCCGCCCAAACCCGCAGGGCTGCGGCGCTTTGGCCGCATCTCTTCGTCGCTGCGGGACTCACAGAGCGCCCCGGCTCTGCTCGTCCCTCCCTCCTTGATCTGCGGCCACATCGCTCGCAGCGGGCGGCACGGGGGTTCTTCCGCAACCTGCTAGGCGCAGCAGCAACGCGTAGAGCAGGCTGGCGCCGCCCACGGCAAGGGCGTCAAAGCCAGCGTCCAAGTGGTGCAAGAACGTGATGCGCAGGACTCCGTAGAGAGCCAGCAGCCCACCGTACCAGCGCCCCCACGCGCCGAAGACGGTGCGCGGCACTCCGCTTACGGCAAAGCCGGCTCCAACGAGCGCCACGCCCCTCGCAAAGGCGGCGTCGCCAAGAGAGAGCCAAACCATGGAGGCGGCTACGGGCGTCGCAATCGACCACGCCAGCGGAAGCCGCCACCAGCCCCGCGGATAGCTCACGCGGCCGCGTTGCTGCGTCTCCACCATGACGCACGCGGCGAAGCCGAAGGCTAAGAGCGGCAGCCACAGCACGGGCACGCCGGCCGCAAAACCGACCAGCGCGATGGCTCCGAGGACCAGCGCGAACGGCGCGAAGGCGCGAGCGGACGACGTCACGGGCGCGCTAGCGTACTCGGATCACGGCCGCAGGCTGGGATCGAGGGCGTCGCGCAGGCCGTCGCCGAGAACATTGACGCCGAGCACCGTGAGCATGATCGCCAAGCCGGGAAAGGTGCCCATCCACCAGGCGGTATCCAGATACTGCCGCCCCTCGGCGAGCATGTTACCCCACGACGGCGTCGCCGGCGAGACGCCCAGCCCCAAGAACGAGAGCGCCGCTTCGAAGATGATGGCGCGCGCCAGCTCGAACGTGGCGATGACGGTCACCGATGAGGTCACGTTCGGCAGCACGTGACGGAAGATGATTCGCAACGGCGCGCAGCCGATCGCTTGCGCCGCCTGCACGAACTCGCGCTCGCGCAGCGAGATCACCTCGGAGCGCACGACGCGCACGTACTGGACCCACGACGTCACCCCGATCACGCCGATGATCGTGTAGACGTTGGCGCCGATCACGCCGATCACGGCGATCGCCAGCAGCACGTAGGGGAAGGCCAGCTGGATATCCGCGATGCGCATGATCACGTCGTCGATCCAGCCGCCCACGAATCCGGAGATTAGCCCCAGCGAGACCCCGATGACGCTGCCGATGACCACCACCGAGAAGGCGACGATGGCGGAGAGGCGGGCTCCGAAGACGATGCGCGAGAGGATGTCGCGCCCCAGCTCGTCGGTGCCTAGCCAGTAGCCGGCCTTGCTGCCGTGCTGCCAGATCGGAGGCAGCGAGCCCAGATTGAGGTTCTGCAGGCGCGGATCGTGCGGAGCGATCCACGGCGCGAAGAAGGCACAGATCAAGAGCAGCGCCACCACCGCGCCGCCGAAGAGCGCGGCGCGGCTGCGCACGAAGCTCCGCAGCGCTTGGTAACGGCGCTGGCTGAAGCCCTGGTCGGCCGATTGCAGCCCTTCGGCCGTTGTCTCGAACGTCGCCATCTCGTTGCCCCTAGCCGTACGTCACGCGCGGATCGAGCGCGGCGTAGGCCAAGTCGACCAACAGGTTGATGCCGACGAAGATGGCGGCGGTGAGGATGACGATCGCCTCGACGACGGGATAGTCACGATCGTAGATGGCCTGGACGGCCAAGCGCCCGATGCCGGGCCACGAGAAGATCGTCTCGGTGATCACCGCGCCGGAGAGCAGGTTGCCGAGCTCCAAGCCGATCACCGTGACGATAGGCAGAATCGCGTTGCGCAAGGCATGCTTCATGGTCACCGAGAGCGGATCGAGTCCCTTGGCCAGCGCCGTGCGCACATAGTCCGCGCGCGAGACGTCCAGCATTCCCGAGCGCGTGATGCGCATCAGCTTGGCCGCCGTGAAGGCGCCCAGCGTCACCGTCGGCAGAATCAAATGCATGAGCCCGCCGCGGCCTCCGATGGGCAGCCAGTTGAGCCCCACGCCGAAGACCAGGATTAGCATGATCCCCAGCCAGTAGACGGGAGCCGCCTGTCCGATCAGTGAGAGCACGCGCACGAAGTAGTCGAGGATGCTCTCGCGCTTCTGCGCCGCGATGATGCCGGCGGGGAGCGCCACCACCACTGCCAGCACCAGCGCGCAGAACGCCAGCTCCGCGGTGGCCGGCAGGCGCTCCAGCGCCAGCGACATGGCGGGGTCGCCGTGGCGAATCGAGGTGCCGAAGTCTCCGCGCAGCGCGTGCGCCGCAAAGACGGCGAATTGCACGACCACCGGCTTGTCGAAGCCGTACTCGTGGCGGAAGTTGACGATGTCTTGCTGCGATGCATCCGGCGGCAGCATCACCAGCGCCGGATCGCCCGTGAGATGGAGGATGAGGAAGACGGCGACCGCCACGCCTGCGAGGACGACCAACGCTCCAAAGAATCGACGAACTAGATACGCCGCCACGCCTGCTTGTGCTCCTCCTTCGTCGGACCGAGACGCCGAAGGGCACGCTGTACGATACGGTACAGCGGCCCTCCGGCTACGACGGTACGGTGAGAATCCGCCGCCCCTACTTGGCCCACTTGAAATCGTGGCAGATGATCAGCTCGTCCGTGCGCGGCTCGAAATCGACGCGCTTGTTGATCCCGTAGAGGTCCTGATACTCGAAGAGGAAGAGCCAAGGCGCCTGCTCATGGACGACGCTCAGGATCTTCGCGTACAGCTCCGTGCGCTTGGCCGGATCGGTCTCTAGACGGGCCGCCTCGATCATCTTGTCCGTCTCCGGCGTGCCCCAGGTCGAGATCGGATAGTCGGTCGTGAAGAGTGCCGTCAGCGTGTCGTCGGCGTCGAAGGTGTCGTTACCCCACCCCAGCTCGTACATGGGGATCAGGCTCTTGTGACTGATGGCGCCGACGTAGTTCGTCCACTCCTGCGTCTTGACCGTGGCGTTGATGCCCACGGCCGAGAGCTGGCCGGCGACGGCCTGCGCCACTTCCTTATCCATGTTGTAGCGGCCCGAGGGCGACCAGAGCGTGAGATCCAGCGCGCCGTTGACGCCCGCCTTCTTCAACAGCTCCTTGGCCTTGGCGGGATTGTAGGAGTAGGACGGCAGCTTGGCATCGTAGCCCACGAAGCCCGGCGGAATCGGCCCGCTCTGAAGCGGATAGGCGTGCCCCTTGAGCACCGTCTTGATGATGGCCGGAACGTTTACGGCGTAGTTCACGGCCTGGCGGAACGAGACGTTGTCCTGCGGACCAGGCTTCTGCGTGTTGAACGCGATGAAGAGCACGCGATCGCTGCGTACCTCGCCTAGCTTGGTGTTCTTGCCGTTGGCGATCTGATCGGCGTTCTGCGTGGGCACGTTGGTGATGATATCGGTCTCGCCCGTCTGCAGCGCGGCGACGCGCGAGGCGGCCTCGGGGATGGGCTTGAAGACGACCGTCTTGATCGCCGCCTCGCCGCCCCAATAGCCCTTGCGCGCGACGAGCGTGATGTGGTCGTCCTTACGCCACTCCTTGAGCACGTAGGCGCCGGTGCCCATCGGGTGATCGGCCATGTAGGCGTCGCCGTGCTCCTTCCAGTACTTGGCATCGACGATGCGCAGATCGTAGGGGCGCCCCGGCATGATCGCGGAGGGTTTCTTGGTGACGTAGATGACCGTGTACGGATCGGGCGTCTGTACCTCGCTGATCATGCTGACGCGGTTGCGCTTCTGCGACTTGAACGCGGGGTCGAGCGTCTTCTCGACGGTGAACTTGACGTCGGCGCTCGTGAAGGGATCGCCGTTGGAGAACGTCACGCCGTGGCGGAGCTTGAACTCCCACTTGTCCGCGGAGATCTGCTTCCACGACGTCGCGAGGCCCGGTAGGAGCTTGCCGTGAGAATCGTGGGCCAAGAGTCCGTCGAAGATCTGGAACAGCAGATTATCGGTCGGCGTGACGGCCGTGGAGATGGGATCGAGCGTATCGGCGTCGAAATAGC
>JAGWST010000231.1 GCA_028869325.1 bacterium
AGAGGCTGGGCGCCTGAACGATCGTTCGTTGGGCATCTACTCCGACGCTCACGTGCCAAGGCTGCGAGAGATAGCTGCCTTTTGCCGATCGCAAGGCGCGCGGGTTGGGATTCAGCTAGGACATGCTGGGCCCAAGGCCTGGAGCAAGACACAGGGCCGCGGGCCGCTACGCCCCGCCTCTCCCAGCGGGCACCCGTTTGACGACGGTTGGGTGGTCCCGAGCATGTTGAGCACGGGCGAGATCGAGCTGATATTGGAGGATTGGCGGGCCGCGGCTCGCAGGGCGGTCGCCGCGGAGTTCGACTTCGTCGAAGTGCACGCCGCGCACGGCTATCTCCTGAATTCGTTCCTCTCGCCTTTGACGAATCGGCGCGAGGACGTCTATGGACGTGACCGGACGCGCTTGCTCTTCGAGAGCATCGCTGCGGTACGGAGCGAGATTCCGGCGTCGATGCCGCTCTTCGTCAGGCTCTCGGTCGACGACTTGGCATCGGGCGGATGGACCTCCGCGGACTCGGAGCGTTTGGCGATCGGACTCGGAGCGGCGGGCGTCGACGCGTTGGACCTCAGCTGGGGCGGGATCACCCCGACGCAGCTCCCCTCGAGCGTGGACAGCAAGCGCTTGGCGGCGAGGCGCGTGCGCCTGGCCGGAGGGCTGCCCGTCGTGGCCGTAGGGCTCGTCGAATCGGCGGCGCAGGCCGAGGAGACACTGGTCGAGGAGATCGCCGATATCGTGGCGATCGGCCGTTTGCTGGTTCATAACCCTTACTGGACGATCGAGGCGGCCGAGACGCTCGCCGACGGCACGCCGCCAGCCATCGTCTCGCCGTATCTTGCGGCACGCTGAAGGAGGCGGTCCGAAGGTGCAGACCATCGAGGAGGCTATCGCCGAGATCCGCGCCGGCAGGATGGTGGTGGTGCTCGACGACGAGGACCGCGAGAACGAGGGCGATCTGGTGATGGCGGCCCAGATGGTCACGCCGGAGTCGATCAACTTCATGCGCAAGGAGGCGGGTGGGCTGGTCTGCGTGCCCTTGATCGGCAAGCGGCTGGACGAGCTGCAGATCCCGGCCATGGTGCACGACAACACCTCGCTGCACGAGACGGCCTTCACGGTCTCGATCGAGGCGCGCGGCCGCACGACCACGGGCATCTCGGCGCACGACCGCGCGGCGACGATCCAAGCGTTGCTCGATCCGCATGCCAAGCCTTCGGACTTCCTGCGCCCCGGTCACACCTTTCCCTTGCGCGCGCGTGAGGGCGGGGTGCTGGTGCGCGCGGCGCACACGGAGGCGGCGGTGGACCTGGCGCGGCTGGCGGGCTTCTACCCCGCCGGGGTGATCTGCGAGATCATGAACGATGACGGGAGCATGGCGCGGCTGCCACAGTTGGAGGTCTTCGCGCAGCGCCACGGATTGCGGGTGATCACGGTCAAGGATCTGATCGCCTACCGGATGCGCAACGAGAAGCTGGTGCACCGCATCGCAGAGTTCGATCTGCCGACGACCTTTGGGCGCTTTCGCGGGGTGGCGTACGAGACGGTGATCGACGAGGTGTGCCACCTGGCGATGGTGATGGGTGAGATCGGCGACGGCAAGGGGGTGCTGGTGCGGGTGCACTCGGAGTGTCTGACCGGGGATGCGCTGCACTCCATGCGTTGCGACTGCGCGGTGAACCGCGATGCGGCGCTGGCGATGATCGCCGGCGAAGGGCGGGGCGTGCTGCTCTACCTGCACCAGGAAGGGCGTGGGATCGGCTTGGCCAACAAGCTGCGCGCCTACGCGCTGCAAGATCAGGGGATGGATACGGTGGAGGCTAATCGCGCGCTGGGCTTTCCCGACGACAAGCGCGACTACGGACTGGGCTCGCAGATGCTGATCGACCTGGGCATCAAGACGATGCGCATCATCTCCAACAATCCGCGCAAGATCCACGGTCTGGGCGGCTACGGTCTGGAGATCCTCGAGCGGGTACCGCTGAAGACGGAGCCGACGCTGTTCAACCGGCGCTATCTGGAGGCCAAGCGCGAGAAGCTGGGCCACCTGCTGGAGGAATCGGGGGCGCCGGCCAAGAGTACGCGCTCGGCGGCGGGATGACCCAGGCAGTCGATGCGCGGCGCCTGCGCGACGTAGCGGCCGCATTTGCTACAGGCGTCACCATCATTACCACCAGCGACGATTCCGAGCACCACGGATGCGCGGCAAACGCCGTGACGAGCCTGAGTCTCGACCCGCCGCTCATGTTGCTGTGTCTCGACCATGCTGCAAAGACGCACGCGAAGGCCATCGCGGCACGGAAGTTCGCCATCAATATCCTGCGGGCAGGTGAGGAGAGTGAGCGAATCTGCCGGCTCTTCGCGGGAAAGGGGGAGCGCAAGTTCGAGGGGCTCGCCTGGCGGCCGGGCGCCACGGGCGTTCCGATTCTAGAAGCAGCATTTGCCTGGGTAGAATGCAGGCTCGAGCGGACCTACGAGGGTGGCGACCACACCATCTTCATCGGACGCGTGGTCTCGGCGGACGCGTTGGACGACGAGCCGTTGATATTCTATCGGGGGCGCTTCCGCCGACTCATCGCAGTCGGTTAGGCGAGCGGACGCGCCCAAGGAGAATCCTCGGGCGGCAGCATATCGCATCCCAGCAAGATGAAGCTACATGAAGCGCTCGATCTGCCGTCCTTGGTGGGGACGCGCGTCGTCGCTGGTATGCCAGGCCTGGACCGTGACATCCGCGGCGTCCACGTCATCGATATCCCCGAGCCTAGCCTCTACGTGACGGCGGGCCAGGTGCTGCTGATGACGGGCTATGCGTGGCCCCGCGATGAGCGCTTGCAGTCGCGCCAGGTGGAGTTGCTCGCGGGTCGCGGTCTAGTCGGCCTCGGCCTAGCGGTTCCGCACTTTTTCGACCGCTTTGCCGACGGGACGTGCATCGCCGCCGAGCGGTGCGCCTTGACGTTGTTGGAGATACCCTGGGAGGTCCCTTTTGCCGAGATCGTGGAGGACGTCCATCGCGCGATCTTGATAGAGCAGTACCGCTTGATCGAGCGCTCGGAGCGTATCCATCGCGAGCTGACGAGTGCGGCCTCCGAAGGGGCGACGCTCGACGAGCTGGCGCGTACGCTGGGGCGGCTGATCGACCGCGGCGTCTCGTTCGAAGACGCGGAGGGACACATCCTGGCGTCTCATCAACCTGGCACGGCCAGCGGAGAAGTTGCCGGCTCGCTAAGTGGGCATCGCTGTCCGATTCAGCTCGGCGGTCACGTCGTGGGCACCGTATTCATCGCCGACGCGGGAGCGCCGTTGACGGAGTTGGAGTATCGCGCCGCTGAGCATGCCGCACTTGTGGCGGCACTCAAGATCGCGCACCAGCGTGAGCTTACCACGCTGGAGAGCCGCTTGGGCAACGCCTTCGTCGCCGCGCTCCTCGAAGGGACCTTCGATCCGACGCCGCAGGCCATCGAGCGCGCGCGGTTGAGTGGCTTCGATCCAGGTGGCACGTATGCCGTTGCCCTCTTCGTTCTCGATGACTCGCTGCCGATAGACCGCGACGCCTTCCTGCGCCGCGAGCGCTTGGCGCAGCTCCTGTGCCGGCGAATGGAGGACCTCCATCTGGCCCCGCTGATCAGCGTCGCGCATAACCAAGTGGCCGTTGTGGCTCCAGACGGGAGCGTCTCGAAGATCTGGCGACCACGGGAGTGCGCCGGAACGGCAGTGATCGTAGGGCAGGCGCACGAAGGTCTGGCTGGCATCAGAGAGAGCTATCGAGAGGCGTTGCAGTTGCTCCCGTATGGGCAGCGCGGACAGGTCCGCTACTTTGAGAAGTTGATCTTTCCGCGAGTGATTCTCGGTGATGCGGAGGCGCGCAGGCTCTTCCTGGGCACGTTCTTTGCCGCGCTGGATGCAGACAAGCATGGCGAATCCTTGAAGATGACGCTGCTCACCTATGTCGGCGTAGGCTTCCAGATCCGCGATACGGCCCAGAAACTGGCGATCCACCCGAACACGGTTCGCTATCGCCTCGATCGCGCGAGTCAACTCATGGAACAGTCCTTCGACGATCCTGAGACGCGATTTCGCCTCCAGTTCGCTTCGCATCTCTTGGATGCGGTCCACAATCGAGCCGCCGAAAACTTGTAGGCGCGAACATGGCTTCCGCTACGCCCGATTGCTAGACTAGAGTCAACGCATGACCTCTTAGGGGGTGGGTTGACCTGTGGCAATCTTTTCGTCTACGGAGATGAAGCGCCGGCTTGCGGCTTTCGAGTCGGCGCTCGAGGAACGGCGCATCGACATCGCTCTGGTGCACACCGCCGACAACGTGTACTACCTCTCTGGCGTGCCATTGCTCTCCGAGTGGGGGCGGCCCATGTGGGTGGTCGTTCATCCGGGTTCGGAGTCGGCGATCGTGGGAGCCTCCATCGAGACGGAGAATATGGCGACCTACAGTGCGATCCACCGCGTGCTCAGCTACGTGGATGAGGAGCGTGCGGTCGACGCGTGCTTGAACCGCGTCATGAGTGTGGCTGGCGGCGTCCGTGACGCCACTACGCGTTTCGGCATCGAGCGCTCCGCGATGACGATAGATCTCTACGAAGCGCTGCGTGCCTCGCTGCCGAACGCGACATTCGTGGATATCGGCGAGCTCATCGCAGGATTACGATTGATCAAATCCGGCGAGGAGCTCGAGATCCTAGAGCTGGGCGGCACCGTGGCAAAGATCGGCGCGAACGCCTTTTTAGAGACTTTGAGCGAGGGTATCCCGGAGCTCACAGTAGCGGGCCATGCGGTAGCGGAGATGGATCGGGCGTTGGCTGCGCTCTACCCTGATGGCGCTACGAGCACCTATGCCTATGCGCAGTTTGCGGATCACACGCTGACGCCCCACCTGCATCCGACCGGGAGACGGCTGCGGCGCGGTGATCTGGTAGCGCTCAACGTCTTTCCGACGATCTGGGGCTACTGCGTGGAGTTGGAGCGGACGTTCGTCTTTGGCGAGGCGACGGCGGACCAGCAGAGCGTGCTTGACGCCGTCAACGAGGCATTCGACGCCGGGAAGTCCGCGGTTCGGCCCGGTGAGGGTATGGGCGAGATCGATCTGCTTACGCGCGGCATCTTGCAGCGGCACGGTTACGGGGCGTACATCCGCCACGGTGCTGGCCATGCGCACGGCATCATGATCGGGGCCGCCGCGCGTGAGGAGGGGGGCGAGCTGCGTGCTTATAACCCCGGCCGGCTTCGCCCGAACATGGCCAACTCCGTCGAGCCCGGCGTCTACCTTCCGAAGGTCGGCGGTTTCCGCCATTCAGATGTGTTGATCGTAACGGACCAAGGTGCTCGTTGCATCACCGAGTTTCCTAGAGACATTGCCTACGCACATGCGTGATAGGAGGCGATAGAGATGGCATTCCGTGAGGGTGAGCCACGTACCATGAGCCGCCGGCGCTTTACCGCGCTTGCGTCGGCCAGCTTGGCGGCGTCGGCGGGTTTGGCATCGGCGCCCGCGTGGGCCGTGGGCCAAGAGATTCCGATCGGCGCCTTGATGCCGCTCACGGGCGCGGGCGGCCCCTTTGGGCAGAACATGATGAAGGCGGTTCGCTCTGCGGTCGATCAAATTAACGCAACAGGCGGGCCGTTGGGGCGGAGGATTCGCCTCTATCAAGAGGATGACCAGACGGATCCCGACGCGGCGGTGCGCGCGGCGAAGAAACTTATCGAGGTGAACAAGGTCAGCGCGGTGATCGGCACCTGGGCCAGCGGCGTGACGCTGGCCGTGGCGCCCGTTTGTCAAGCCAGTAAGGTCGTGGAGATGAGCACGTCCGGTGCGACCAAGATCACCACGATCCAGAAGCAGGGCTTTGTCTTTCGCACCGAACCTGACGATACGCTATTCGGGCGTGCCTACGCGGAGTTCGCCGCGGTACGCGGGTGGAAGCGCGTCGCCATCCTGGGTTTGAACGTGCCGTTCACGGTGACTACGGTGTCAAACTTCCGCCAGGCGTTTGAAGCCCATGGCGGCAAAGTGCTGAGCTACGACACGTACAATCAGAGCCAGACGACCTTCCGCAGCGAGACGTTGAAGGCGGCGCAGGGCAAGCCGGACTTCATTCTGGTGTCCGGCTACGAGCCCGACGTCACGGGAATTCTCCGCTCGGCGTACGAGAACGGGCTCCACGCGACGTTCCTCGTTCCCGGCTTCTCCGTCTCGGATACGTTGATCAAAAATGCCGGACCCGCCGCGGAGGGGTTGCTCCTCGTGCAGGAGGGCGTTGCCGAAGGTTCACCCGCGTACAAGGAGGTGGTCTCCGCATTGGGCGGCAGCGAGTATTACTCGTTCGCAGCGCAGACCTGGGACCAGATCCAGCTGGTGGCGTTGGCGATCGAGGCTGCTAAATCTGCGACAGGCAGCGCGATCAATCATGGGATACACGCCGTCTCAGGCCCCCCGGGGACAAAGGTCAGCTCGTTCGCCGCAGGGGTGCCGCTGCTCCGTAAGGGCAAAAAGATCAACTATGAGGGCGCCTCGGGCGCGATCGACTTCGACGCCAACGGAAACATCACCACGGCGAACTTTCGCATCGCCGAAGTACGGGGCGGAAAGGTGGTGCCCGTCCAGCTGGTCAAGAACGTGCACTTCTAGAGCTGCGACGGAGGCCAGATGTCGGAGCTCATCCGCCAGTACCTCGTCTCGGCGATCGTCATTGCCAGCGCTTGGGCTCCAACGGCCGCAGGGATCTCGCTGATCTACGGCGTCCTGCGCTATCCGAGCTTTGCGCTCGGCGAGTTCATGACGCTAGGCGCCTATCTGACGTTGGGATTGAGCGCCGGGCTCGGGCTGCCGCTACCCCTTTCTGCTCTGATCGCGGCGACGGCATCAGGCTTCGTCTCGCTGGCGGTGGATCAGACTGCGTTCCGCTGTGTACGGCGTGCCGGCATCTTGCCGCCGATCCTGCTCTCGCTGGGGCTGATGCTGATTCTGCAGAACGTGGTCCGAGCGATTTGGGGAAATGGCTCGTGGCAGCTGGACGTTCCGCTAGCGAGACCATATCAGCTGCTGGGTTTCACCATCACCCCGTATCAGCTGATCACCATCGCGATATCCTTTGTCACGGTTGGAGCCGCCTACGTGGTGCTGCTCCGCACGCGCTTCGGCAAAGCGGTGCGCGCATTGGCAGATAATCCGGATCTCGCCCTGGTCTCCGGCATTCAGCCGGAGCCCGTCTACGCCGGCGTCACCTTTATGGCCGGCTTCCTATCGGCGGTGGGAGGCGTGATGTTGGGGCTCCAGAGCGTATTGACGCCGCTGATGGGTTGGGACAGCTTGCTCCCGGCCTTTGCGATCGCGATCCTCGGCGGCTTGGGGAATCTCATGGGCGCGGGGATTGCCGCGCTGGTGATCGGACTGGCCGGTGAGTATAGCCTGCTCTTCGTACAATCGTCGTACAAATCTGCCGTGGCGTTCGTCGTGCTCGCGCTGATCCTGGTCATCCGGCCATCAGGCATACTCGGCGGGCGATCGTAGCGTTCCCTGATGATCGATTTTCTCATCGCGATCGTCACCTTCACCGCCATCTACGCGATGGTGAGCTTGGGCTTGAACCTGCAGTGGGGCCAGGGAGGTCTGGTCAATCTCGGCCA
>JAGWST010000232.1 GCA_028869325.1 bacterium
ACGGTGTTCCTCCGCGCCGCTCGCCTCGCATCCCTTTTCGCCGGCCGGGAAGCGTGGCGCCAGACGACGGCGAACAGGGCGACGGTCTAAGAGAGTGGCCCGGAAAATTTACAGCAGAGGGGTCCCCACGAGCGAAGCGAGTGGGGCGAGAAGGAGGTAGGGTGCCGACCAAGGTTGGGTTCATAGGTTTAGGGGCGATGGGGGAGCCCATGAGCGCCTCGCTGATGCGGGCAGGCTTCTCGCTCACCGTTGCTGCGCACCGCAGCCGCGCGCCGCTGGAGCGCCTCGTCGCCGCCGGCGCGACCGACGGCGGCAGTGCCAAGGGCGTCGCGGCCGCCAGCGAGATCGTCGTGCTTTGCGTGCCCGATGCGCCGCAAGTCGAGGAGGCGCTCTTCGCCCCCGACGGCGTCGCCGCCGGCGCCGCGCGGGGGACGCTGGTGATCGATTGTTCGACGATCGCGCCCACGTCGACGCAGGCGTTCGGCGAGCGATTGCGTGAGCGCGGCATCGCCATGGTCGACGCCCCCGTATCGGGCGGCCCGACGCGCGCGGCGAGCGGCAGCCTCGCGATCATGGCCGGCGGCAGCCCGGCGGATTTCGCGCGCGCGGAACCGGTGCTCAAAGGCATGGGGAATCCGCGGCGTTGCGGCGAGTTGGGCGCCGGCGAGATGGTCAAGCTAGTGAACCAGACGATGGCGTCGATCATCATGCTCGCCAACGTCGAGGGCTTCGTCCTGGCGCGCAAGGCGGGCGTCGATCTCGACGTCGCCAAAGAGATCCTCAGCAAGGCCGTCGCCTCCAACTACCTGATGGAGCAGTGGCTGCCGAAGACGTGGTTCGGCGGTACCTTCGACGGCGGATTCGCCCTCGACCTGATGCGCAAGGACATCCGTGCCGCGCTCGCCACCGGGCGTGCGTTGGGCGTTCCGATGTTCATGCTGGCCCTTGGTGAACAGCTCTACCAGAGCGCCTCGAGCGAGGGCCACGGGCGCGACGACTATAGCTCCGTGGCCGCGCAGTACGAGCGCGCCGCCCAGCTCGTCGCAGGCCAGCCCCTCTAATATATTAAAAATATCATATCCGGCGGCGGGAGCCCGCCGGATCGTCGCCCAGGTGGGCGGTGCAAGCCGTTGGAGCAGGAGATGGCCGAACGCGATACCCTGGAAGTAGACGTTCTCTTCGTCGGCGCGGGACCGGCCACGCTGGCCGGCGCTCTGCGCCTGAAACAACTGGTCGACGCTCACGAGCAGCGCGCCGCGGCGGGCGAGGCCCAGAGCCTGGGCGAGCTCTCCATCATGGTCATCGACAAGGCCGGCGAGATCGGGCAGCACGGCATCTCGGGGGCCGTGCTGGACCCGCGCGCGCTGAACGAGCTGCTCCCCGACTGGCGCGATCGCGACGCTCCCGTGGAGTCGGAGGTCAACGGCGACGAGCTGTGGCTGCTGACCAACACGGGGAAGTTGAAGGCGCCCCTCGTGCCGCCCATGCTCAACAACCGTGGCAAGTACGTCGCCTCGCTCAACAAGATCGTCGTCTGGATGGGCGCTCTGGTGGAGCAGGCCGGCGTTGACGTCTTCGCCTCGTTTCCAGGTCAGGAGCTGCTCTACGAAGGCGACCGCGTGATCGGCGTGCGCGTGGGCGACAAGGGTCTCGACCACGACGGCAAGCCGAAGCCGAACTACGAGCCGGGGCCCGATCTGCTGGCGAAGATCACCGTACTCGGCGAGGGGCCGCGCGGGAGCCTCAGCAAGGAGCTCATCGAGCGGCTCGTGCTCGATGCGGGTGCGAATCCGCAAGTCTACGCCGCCGGGGTCAAGGAGATATGGAAGTGCAGGCCTGGCGTGGTCACGCCCGGTCACGTGATCCACACGCTGGGCTTTCCACTGCCCGGCGACACCTTCGGCGGCGGCTTCATCTACGGCATGCGCGACGATCTGCTGGATATCGGCTTCGTCACGGGCCTGGACTACCACGATCCCACCACCGACCCGCACTACTACTTACAGAAGTTCAAGACGCACCCCGCCATCGAGCCGATGTTCGCCGGCGGCGAGATGGTGCGCTACGGCGCGAAGGCGATTCCCGAGGGCGGCTGGTTCGCGATGCCGCGTCCGTACGCGGACGGCGTGCTGCTGGTGGGCGACTCCGCCGGCTTTCTCAATCCGATGCGCCTGAAGGGTGTGCATCTGGCGATGAAGAGCGGCATGCTCGCCGCCGAGACGGCCTTCGAGGCGCTGCTGGCGAAGAGGTTCGACGCGCAGCAACTATCGTCGTACAAGACGAAGATCGACGCGTCGTGGGCCAAGCAGGAGCTTTGGGCGGCGCGCAACTTCCACCAGGGCTTCGAGCACGGCATCGTCGCTGGAATGCTCAACGTCGGGCTGGGGATGATCACGGGCGGGCGCGGCTTCGGCGTCAAGGACCGTCTTGAGAACAAAGCCGGCCACCAGTACATGAAGAGGCTCGCCGAATCCACACCGCAGCGGCGCATCGCCTTCGACGGCGTCGTGACCTTCGATAAGTTGACGGACGTCTTCAAGAGCGGCACGATGCACGACGAGAACCAACCCTGCCACCTGCAGGTGGCCGACACCAACATCTGCCGTGACCGGTGCACGGTCGAGTACGGCAACCCTTGCCAGCACTTTTGCCCGGCCAAAGTCTACGAGCCGCTGTATGAGGAGCAGCCGGACGGCCGCTACACCGGCCGGCTGCAGATCAACTTCTCGAACTGCGTCCACTGTAAGACCTGCGACATCGCCGATCCCTACCAGGTCATCACCTGGGTGCCGCCCCAAGGCGGGGAAGGGCCGGTCTACACGAATATGTAGGCGATGGCAATCGACCTGCAGCAGGTGCGGTGCTTCTACGCCGTCTACGAATGCGGCAGCTTCACCGCGGCGGCC
>JAGWST010000233.1 GCA_028869325.1 bacterium
CTCAGTCGGTAGAGCACAGGTCTGAAAAACCTGGTGTCGCCAGTTCGATTCTGGCTCTCGGCACCACCCTTCCGAAGCCCCGCGCCGCAAGGTAGCGGGGCTTCGGCTGTAGCCGGTGTAGCCCAACGGCGTGAGAATCGGTTACAGAGGCGGAAAGTCGTAGAGCTGGGCTGGGTTCTCGACGAGGATCGCGTCGCGCGTCGCCCGATCCGGAACCCACACGGTGAGAAGATCGAGGAGATCGCCGTCGTTAGGCATCGGTCCCTCGAAGACGGGATGCGGCCAATCGGTTCCCCAGACCAGACGCTGCGGCGCGGTGGCGACTAGGGCCTGGGCCAGCGGTACCGTGTCGCGATAGGGCGGACCCTCGGCGGTGACGCGATAGGCGCCCGAGAGCTTGACCCACACGCGGCCGCTGCGCACGAGATCCAGCAGCGTGCGCGAGGCCTCGCCCTCCAAGCCCTGCGAGGCAGGGATGTGGCCAAAGTGATCGACCACGGCGTGCACGGGGGAGTGCCAGAATCCGCGAGCGCAGCGCGACCAGCGTCGCCGGATCGAGGAAGAGCTGCACGTGCCATCCGAATGGGGCGATGCGTTGCGCGAGGCGTTCCATCGCAGCGAGACCGACGCCGCCCTTCATTACGAGGTTGAAGCGCACGCCGCGCACGCCAGCGCGATGCATGCGCTCGAGCTCGCCCTCCGCGATGCCCTCATCGACGACGGCAATGCCGCGGAAGTTCGGATGCTCCGCGAGCAGATCGTAGAGCAGCGTGTTGTCGGTGCCGTAGGGGCTCGGCTGAACGACGACGGCGCGTTCGAGGCCCAGCACGGTCATAAGCCGGTGATAGGCTTCCGTCGGTGCCGCCGCAGGGGTATAGCCGCGACGCGGTGAGAGCGGGTAGCGATCCGGTGACGCAAAGATGTGGAAGTGGCAGTCGCACGCGCCCTTCGGCACGGCGATGCGCGGAGCGCGCGGGTTGGGATCGGGGCCGCGATCGAGTGGCGGGTCCTGGAGCATCTGCATCCTCTCGGCGTACGCCGGCTCCCCCGATTATAGGCAGGAGCCTCGCGGCACGGCAAGGGGACCAAGCGACGTGCGCGTCACTCTTCGGCGGCGGTCACGTTGACGCGTTGGCCTTGCTCATCCTGATTCACGATCCAGTTGCCGCAGACCGTCACGCCTTCGCCGCGCTGCCACTGCTTGGAGCGCGGTTGGTCGGGCGCCGCCACGCGAAAGACGGAGCCGTCCGCCGTGTCGATGGTCGACCCATCGCTGGCGATCGAGTAGATGGAGGTCGGCGTGCAGTCCGCTCCCCCGGCGACGGAACGGGCCGGCACCACGGGCGGCGTGGTGTCTCGCGTCCCCGTCGTCGCGACGCGTCGCGTCGGCATCGGGGTGACCCTCGCCGTCACCTTCGGCTTCGGCGCCGGCTTCGCGCTCGGCGCAGTATCGGCCGCCGCCGGAGCGATCTTGGCCACCGCTGCGGCCGGCGGCGCCGGCACGGCAGCGGATGCCCACGTGACGTTACTCTGCAGCAGCACGGGATGGCCGTGGACCATCCCGTAGGTCCAGATCCGCGTTCCGCTCGGACAGCAGAGCCGGTCGCTGCCGCGATACGCCGCCGTCGCGACGATCAGGCGTCCGCCATCGATGGTGATCCGCCTGACGCCCCCGTTGAGCGAGAGATCACTCACGAAGACCGGCTCGTTGCCGCCGACGCGAAAGAGTCCAACATCCAGGTCGCCGCCGCTGCCGCCCGCCCCCATCGGCGCCGCGACGATCATCGTGCGATCCGGGCCGATGTAGCCGATCGCGGCGCGATCGGCATCGACGTTGAGACCGCCGTGCTTCTTCGGAATGCGATCCAGAGCGACCACCGCCGGAAGGCCCGTCGTGCTCGCCGCGCTCCGCACCCCCGTCGCCTGCACCGAGTGCGCAACGGCATCTGCGTCGTGCGCGGAGGCGCACCCGCCAACCTGCAGGGCCGCGACTGCCACCAGCAGGCCCCATCTCTTCGTCAAGAACACTCCCCCCGTCGCGAGCCCGGCTCGAAATCGCCCCCCGCTTGCGCGCGCGCTCTGTGTTTACTAAGCGGCCGCACGCTCGACGGCGCAAAAAAAGTTCGGCCCCGGCGAGAGTACTCCGCGATGAAGCACGGGCATAAGGAGGCATGCAGCCGCCCCGTGTGATGCTCGCCACCCTCGCCAGCGACGCGTTCGACGATCCGCATTGGATCTTTGAGACCAAGTGGGACGGTGTCCGGGCGCTCTGCCACATCGATCGAACCGGACGCATGACGCTGGTTTCGCGGACCGGCCAGGACCTCGCCGGAGCCTTTCCCGATCTCGCCGCGCTGGCAGGGGCCTTCAGCGGCGCGCCGCTCACGGTCGACGGCGAGATCGTGGCGCTCGACGAGCACGGCATCTCCTCGTTCCAGCGCCTTCAAGCGCGGCTCAACCGCGCCAAGCCGACCGCAGCCGAAGTCGACGCCGTGCCTGTGAGGTTCGTCGTCTTCGACCTGTTGCAGCACCGGGGCCGCGAGACCACGGCGCTGCCGCTCGAGGAACGCAAGGCGTTGCTCAAGGCCGCCGTCAAGCCGCGGCGGGTGCTGCGCGGCACGCGCGGCATCGTGACCCTCTCCGGTCACGTTCGCGGCAAGGGCGTGGCC
>JAGWST010000234.1 GCA_028869325.1 bacterium
GCGCTTGGATGGACCTCTGGCGCAAAGAGTCCCAGTTCTACTCCAGCACCGGGAGCCGCCTGGCGCAGCGCATTCTCCAGAGCGGCAGCGGGATCGAGGCGCTGGCGGTCGACGGCGGCGACGCGCAGGACCGAACGTGGCCAGGCGACGTCGGCCTCTATCAAGGCGGCGGCTACGAGATTATCCGCAGGGCGATGCTGTGCGAGAACGCCGAGCGCATCGGCGAAGAGGCCGTGGCGCTGCTCTCCGCTCCGCAGTGTCCCGCGGGCACGATGGATATCATCTTGGGCGGCTCGCAAGTCTCGCTGCAGATCCACGAATCGTGCGGGCATCCCGCCGAGCTGGATCGCGTGCTCGGCTGGGAGGCCAACTTCTCGGGCACCTCGTTCTTGGAGATCGATCGGCTCGACACGCTGCGTTACGGCTCGCCGCTGGTCACCATCGTCGTCGACAACACGCTTCCGCTGGGGATGGCGACCTGCGGCTACGACGATGAGGGCGTCAAGAGCGGGCGCAGCGACATCATCCGCGAAGGAGTCCTGCGCGGCTACGAGATGTCGCGTGATACCGCACGCCGGATCGGGCGCGAGAGCAACGCCTGCGTGCGCGCGCAGTCGTGGGAGTACGTGCCGATGATCCGCATGTGCAACCTCAACCTCTTGCCGGGCGAGACGCCTTTCGAAGCCCTCTTCGAGGGTGTCAAGCAGGGCATCTACATGGAGTCGAATCGCTCCTGGTCGATCGACGATCGGCGCCTGAATTTCCAGTTCGGCTGTCAGATCGGTTGGGAGATCGTCAACGGCAAGCGCACGCGAATGGTCAAGAATCCGACCTACGGCGGCATGACCCCGCGCTTCTGGAACTCGTGCGATGCCATCGCCGACCAGTCTTCATGGGTCGCTTGGGGCACGCCCAACTGCGGCAAAGGCGAGCCGATGCAGACCGGGCGCACCACCCAGTGCGCCGCACCCGCACGCTTTCGCGGCATCGAGGTAGGAGTCGGCTATGGACACTAGCGAGATCCACGTCCGCGCTCGCTACCGCGAGGCGCTGGCGATGCGCGCGCTGGAGCTCTCGCCGGCGCCCGCCACGGAGGTCATCCTCCACGAAGCCGATTCGGCTCTGACGCGCTTCACGCACAACTCGATCCACCAGAACGTCGGCGCGCGCAGCCTGAACGTGCGCATCCGCGCGATCGAGGGACGGCATCAAGGCGTCGCCTCGTGCGACGGCACCGACGACCAGAGGCTGCGGGCGACGGCTGAGCGAGCGCTCGAGATCGCGCGCCTCTCGCCGGAGGACCCGGATCTCCCCATGCCCGCCGCCGTGGGCGAGCCGTTCTCTCAGCCCAGCGGGGCGTTCGTCGAGGCTACGGCGGAGACGGAGGCCGGCCGGCGGGCAAGCCTGGCCGAGGCGATCTTCCAGCAGATGGAGGCCGGCGGGCTCTGGGGCGCCGGCTTCGTGACCACGTCGTCGGAGGGCATCACGCTGGCCAATAGCGCCGGCCTGTTGGCCTCGTTCGATGCCAGCGACGCCGGGATCAACGTGAAGGCGAACGCGGCCAACTCGACGGGGTTCGCCGAGGCCTACACACGCGATCAGCGCGTGCTCGACGGCGCCGCGGTCGGCGCGCGCGCGGCATCTAAGGCGCGCGAGAGCGCCGATCCACGCGCCGTCGATCCCGGTGACTGGACGGTGATCATGGAGCCCGCCGCGTTCGGTGAGCTGCTGGCCTACCTCGCGTCGCATTTCGGGGCGCAGTCGTACACGGATGGATCGAGCTTCCTCAGCGACGGCCTCGATCGGTCCTATGTCGGCACCAACGTGACCCTCCGCGACGATCCGCGCCACCCCCTGGTGCTGGGCATGCCCTTCGACTTCGAGGGCAATCCCGCGCTGCCGGTCACCCTGATCGACCGCGGCACCGGCGCGCACGTGGTCACCGACACCTACTACGCCAAACGCCTCGGCGTCCCGAACACCGGACGTGCCCTCCCCGCGCCGAATGCCTACGGGCCGCAGCCGCGAGCGCTCATCATGGAGCCGGGGGCAAAGTCCCCCGAGCAGCTCGTGGCCGAGACCGGGCGCGGCCTGCTGATCACGCGCTTCTGGTATATCCGCCCCGTCGACCAGCGGCAGACCACCGTCACAGGGATGACCCGCGACGGTACCTTCCTGATCGAGGACGGAAGAATCGTCTCCGGCGTACGCAACATGCGCTTCAACCAGTCGATCTTGGACTGCCTGCGCCGCTGCGAGCCGGCCAGCGACCTCGTCCGCACCGGGGGATACGCCTATCAATCGGTCGTGCCGACGGTGAAGGTCGAGGGCTTCCACTTCTCCAGCGGTACCGAGTTCTAGGCGAAGAGACGAACCAAGACGAGGCAACGGGCCGGCATGGGGGATGCCGACCCGCTGTTTATGGGGGAAGCGAAACCCGGTAGGCCTCGAGCCTCTCCCCGCGCGCGCGCCGCCCACACCGCTTGTTTAGCGCGCGCAACGTCTTCAGTTGTCTCTTCTACTGCACGAGCAGGCGCGAGAACGTCGCGACGACTCGCGGGTCCCAATTCGTTCCGGCGTCGGCCTCCAGGGCGGCCAACGCCTCTTCACGCGTGCGCCGTTGGGCCAGCAATTGCGTGTAAGCATCGACCACGGCGATGATCCGCGAGGCCAGCGGAATCTGCTCCCCTTCGAGCCCGGTTGGGCCGCCCGTGCCGTTCCAACGCTCCTCGCGATGGAGCTCCACGGCAGCGATCGCGCGCAGCGACTCGAGACGAGCCAACGTATCCGAGGCGATGTCTGAGTGCTGCGCCACCAGCTCCAACTCGGGCTTGGAGAGGGGCGTCTCCTTGCCCAGCAGATCCGCCGGCACGGCGCCCACACCCTCGTTATGGAGATACTCCAGCCGCTCCATGAAGGCACGGGCCGCATCGCCCAAACCCAAGGCATGGGCGACATCGGCGGCAAGCCGGCCCGGAGCCGAGGCGCGCACGGTGGGAGTTGCGGGCTTGGACCGCTCGGTCGAGTGGAGAGCCGCGCGAACGTAGGCGCCCTGCAGCTGCTGCCGCAGCTCGGCGAAGAAGAGCGCGATATCGGTGATCTCGTCGCGGATCGAGGCCGCGGCGTTCACCACGAGCGCGCAGCCCGCATCGAGCATGCGCGGGATATCGAGCTCCGACAGGAGACGGCGGTCGGTGATGTGGTGGAGTTCCCTCACCCATTCGAGCAACGGCGCGAAGTCGTCCTCGCGCAAGCCCTCGACGATGTGGTCGATGAAGAGCGTCGCAAGGTTGTCGCGGCGGATGCGCGCGTGCGGGTTCGAGGCGAAGCCGGCGCGATCGTAGATCGCCTCGACCATCGCCGCCTTACGATTCGAGAGCAGCACCGCGAGGTCGGCCCGCAGGCGGTCGACGATGCCGTACCCGACCATGCTGTGGCCGTGAGAGACGGCCACCCCATGGACGGTGAACGGCTCGCCGAACTCGCTGCTTAACTGGATATCCCAAGCGGTGGCAACCATTGGACGACTCTCGATTCTCGCGCTCGCTACCCGGCTACGCGCGGGCGAAAATTAGCGGACTAGTGGTTCGGAGGGAGCAACCCGCCGTCGGGGTTATGGCTCTGCACCGCCGACGGGCTCGGGGGCAACGTCGTCGAGCCGCCGGAGCAGGCCGCGAGGCCGAGCACCGTGGCGCTGAGAATCATGGCGGCGAAGAACCGAGTCATGCGATAGCCTCCAAGGACGGGCGAGTGGTGATACCTTGGACCCATCGTAGGCCCATTGGCCCCCGAAAACTCTACCGTAAATTGGGTAGGCCCCGGAGAGGGCGCACTCCGTGGAGCGTCACTACGGCCTCACTCTACCGCTGCGGGTGGGGCGAAAGGAAGGGCCCAGCCGTGTAGCCGGGTCCGATAGAGGTCACACTTTGGGGCTGGCGTTCAGGGCGGACGACCGGTTACTCCAGAAAGCCGTGGCGGCGGGCGAGCGCCACCGCCTCGCTTCGCGAGCGGCAGCCAAGCTTGCGCAGCGCGTTGCTGAGGTGCTTGTCCACCGTTTGAGGGCTGCGCCCTAGGCGCCGGGCGATCTGCTTGGAGGCCAACCCCTCGGAGACCAGCGCGAGCATCGCCAGCTCCGTCTTGGTAAGGCTTCCGAGCGATCCCCCCGGGGTCTCCTCTTCGATCTCGGCGGGGACGCCGATGCGCTCGAAGACCTTGGCCAGGCCCGCAAGCCCGGCGTGCTGCATGCGCTCCAAGGCGAGCAGGCGGCGGCCCTCGCCCTCGCCGTGCCCGCTGCCCTGGAGATAAACCGCCCACGCCATCTCGAAGAGGAGGCGGGCCTTGCGCTCCAGCGCCCCACTGGCTCGCCCCAATTGGTCCAACAGGCTCCGGCCGCGCTCGAAGCGCCCCAGCACCAGATTCGCATGGGCCAGGTAGATCAGCGCAAGCACCGTGCGGCGCGAGGCGTCGACGCTCGCGGGAGGCCTCTCACGCAA
>JAGWST010000235.1 GCA_028869325.1 bacterium
CGAGTTCGCGGCGCGCCTCTTGGCCGGCGTGGCGCACGCTCGCCTGCGCCTGCGTCAGTATGCCGAGGCGATCGCTTTGTACGAAGAGACGTTGCGGCGCTTTCCCAGCAGCGCCGCCGCCCCCGAGGCCACCTATTTCTTGGGCGTCTGCGAGTACCGCGCCGACCCCGACGGCAACGATCTGCGCAAGCAATGGCACCGGCTGCAGAGCAAGTTCCCGCAGAGCGAGTGGCGCATCAAACAGAGCTTCATCGAGCAAGCCTAGTGGCCTCTGACGGCTGCTAGAAAGGACGCTGCCGTGCCGGCGGATTCAACACCGACCGCATTCCTCCACAAATCTTCGATCGACGTCGCGGCGCGCGACCGCGCGCAGCTGGTCACGCTCTTGAACGAGACGCTGGCCGATGCCGTCGATCTGCAGAGCCAGGTGAAGGTCGCCCATTGGAACGTCAAGGGCATGCACTTCATCGCGCTGCACGAGCTCTTCGACTCCGTCGCCGGGGTACTGGTCGAACAGATCGACGTGGTTGCCGAACGGATCACCACCCTCGGCGGCATCGCCGAGGGAACAGTGCGCCATGCGGCGTCCGCCTCCCGTATCGATGAGTATCCGAGCGACATTCACGACGGCAAGAGCCACGTGGCGGCGTTGGTCGATCGCATGGGCGCGTACGCGCACAATCTGCGTCTTGGCATCGAGGCCTCCGAGACGATCGGCGACCCCGACACCAACGATCTCTACATCGAGATCTCGCGCGCCATCGAGAAGCAGCTGTGGCTCCTCGAGGCGCACCTGCAGGGCGCCGAATCGAGGTAGGCGTGAGGCGCCCTCAGCGCGACTTGTTGCGGCGGCGCGAGTGCACCTTGGTCGCCGCGGGCTCGCCCTGGGGCGTCTGGTCTTGCGCCTCCTCGAACGCCTCCGGCGGCGGCTGCTCCTGCGGCGCGCCCAAGTCGACGGCCCCGGTGGCCGCGTCGGCGGTCACCGTCTGGGCGATCGGCACGGCCGGCGGCAGCGGGCGCGCGCGGATCGCCTTGATCGGGATGTTGGCCAGCAGCGCGATATCGTTCTCACGCGTCTCGAAGGTGACGTCCAGGCCGACTTCGTCGATCTCCATGTAGCGCGAGATCGTCGCGATCAGATCCCCGCGCAACTGGTCGACGACCTCCGGCGCCAGGTGGATGCGGTCGGAGAGCAGCACCAGGCGCAGGCGCTCCTTGGCCACCACGCCCGAGGGCGTCGGGCGGAAGAAGCGTAGAATGGCATCGATCCAGCTCATCGGCGTCCCCCGATCCAGGCGGCCAGTCTACTCAGGAGGCCGCCCGGCTCCGCGCTGTAGTCTTCGATCTCGACCGGCTCGCCTTCCAGCCGCGCCACGGCGCGCCGATAGGCTTCGCCCGTGGTTGAGCCTTCTTTGAGCGAGAGCGGCTCGCCACGGTTGGTGGCGATCACCACCTCGGGCTCGTCGGGTATCACGCCCAGCAGCGGCAGGCGCAGGATCTCGTCCACTTGCGCAACCGAGAGCATCTTGCCGCGACGCACCAGCTGCGGGCGCAGGCGATTGACGATCAACTGCGCCTCGATCCCCTTGGGCAGTAGACCCACGACGCGATCGGCGTCGCGCACGGCGCTTACCTCGGGCGTCGTCACCACGATCGCACGCTGCGCGCCGACCACGGCGTTTTTGAAGCCCATCTCGATGCCGGCCGGCGAGTCGATGAGGACGTAATCGTAGCGCTTGCGCAGGTCCTCGATCAGCGCCGCCATGTCCTCCGTTCGCACGTCGTCCTTCTCGCGCGTCTGCGCGGCGGGGAGAAGAACCATCGACGGCACTCGCTTGTCCTGAACCAGCGCATCCTCGAGCGCGCACTTCTGCTCGATGACGTCGAGAAAATGGTGCTGCACGCGGTTCTCCAGACCCAGCACCACGTCAAGATTGCGCAGGCCCACGTCGGCGTCGACCAGGCAGACGCTGCGCCCGCGTGCCGCCAAGGCGGCTCCGATGTTCGCCGTGGAGGTGGTCTTGCCCACGCCCCCCTTGCCCGAGGTGATCACGATGGCGGTGCCCGTCGTCCGCGGCGCCTCCGCCTGCGTCTGAGCCGGCTCCATGTGCTCCGGCTGCACCGCCGCCGCGGCATGTTGATCGGCCATCGTCTCCTCCACGCCCCTATCCCGCCAGCGCGCCCCAGAGCCGTCCCAGCAGGCTCTGCGGCTCCAAGTTGGTGAACGGCACCACCTCGCCGTCGAGGCGGCGTGCGACCTTCGCGTAGATCGCGGCCAGACGCGTGCCCTCGGCAAGCGCCGCCGGCTCGCCGCGGTTGGTCGTGTCGATGACGTCTTCGTCGTCGGGGACGATGCCCACCAGCTCCAGCCCAAGCACCCCGCAGACGTCCTCGACGGAGAGCATGTCGCCGGCTTTGACCAGCTCCGGCCGGATGCGGTTGACGATCAAGCGGGTCGGTAATCCTCGCTCGCCCAGCTTGCCGACGATGCGGTCCGCGTCGCGAATCGCGCTGACTTCGGGCGTGGTGACCAGCAGCGCCTCGTCGGCACCG
Organism: bacterium; assembly: GCA_028869325.1. Classification (GTDB taxonomy): domain Bacteria; phylum Vulcanimicrobiota; class Vulcanimicrobiia; order Vulcanimicrobiales; family SCRA01; genus SCRA01. The sequence continues at coordinate 2,554 of JAGWST010000235.1, forward strand.
GCCACCGCGTTGCGGAAGCCGTGCTCGATGCCGGCGGGGCAGTCGATCAACACGTAGTCGGCCATCCCGGCGAGCTCGCGCGTGATCGCCTCCATCTGCACCTCGTCGAGGGCCTCTTTGTCGCGCGTCTGCGCGGCCGGCAGCAGCCACAGGCGGTCCTCGAAGCGCTTGTCTTTGATCAAGGCCGAGCGCAGCGCGCAACGCCCCTCGGCTACCTCGACCACGTCGAAGACGATACGCTTCTCGAGGCCGAGCACGAGATCCAGGTTGCGCAAGCCGATGTCGGCGTCGACCAGCACCACCTTGTGGCCCCGGCTCGCGAGGGCGCAGCCTACGTTGGCCGTGGTGGTCGTCTTACCGACGCCGCCCTTGCCGGAGGTGACGACGATCCTCCTTCCCATCTCCCCACTCACTTCGTAGGCCGCGCCGTCGATCGTCTTGTGCCATGCCACGCTTCGCTCATGGGGACCCCTCTTTGTAAGAGTTTCGAAGCACTCGCTTCGGGTTGCAGTGGATCGTGGAGCCGGGATGATGCGTGCGCGCGCTCACCGCGGCGGCGTGTACGGCGCGATGACGATGCGGCCGTCCTCCACGCGCGCCAACTCCGGCGCCGGATTGCGCCGGCGCTCGCCCTCCGGCGCCGCCGCGATGTGCGGGCCGATGCGCAACTGCGTTGGCGAGAGATCGAGCGCGAAGACGCAGGCCGAGGCGTCGCCCTGCGCGCCTGCGTGCGCAATGCCGCGCAGGGATCCGACCACCACGATGTCGCCCGTCGCCACGAGCTCCGCGCCCGGGTTTACGTCACCGAGCACCACGATCGAGCCGCGCTGCCGAATCGCCTGGCCGCCGCGCAGCGTCCCACGCTGGAGCCGGGTCGGCGCCGCCTCGCTGGCTGGCTCGCCGTCCTTGGCCGGCCGTACGGGACTCGGCGCCGCCTCCGTCACCGGCTCGCGCACCGCGCGTAGGCGGCGGCGTGCCAGATCGGCGCGCGCGCCGGCAAAATCGGCGTCCACGGAGCGCGCGCCGTGCGAGAGATGATGCACCTTGCCGCCTCCCTTGGCTACCGGACCGAGGTATGCCAAGCTTGCTCGCGCGGCGAACTCGGCGATCGCCGGCCCGCCACGCACGCCCGCGCCTTGGATACGATACTCGGCGAGCAGCGTCAGCAGCTGGTCGAACGCGCCGTCGCCGGGCGCGGCGTCGCCGAAGCTGAATACGGCGCTGGCGCCGTGGTAGAACTCAGGCGAGGCGGCCAGTTTCTCACGAATCTCGGGCAAGAGTTCAGCGAGCGGGGCTGCGAAGAGATCGAATTCGAGCCCGTTTCGCGTCCCGCGGACGATCGGCATGGCGTCCCTTACTCCTAGTTGTGCGCGCCGCCCTGCGCCGTCCACAACGGCTCCACAGGAATTCCGCGGTATCCACAAGACATCCCCAGCGCATTCACCGCGGCGCGAACGCCAAAGCAGACAGGCCCCCGAGGGCGCGAAACCTAATTCTCCGCCTCCGACTATCTGCGCCCCGGACGGGCGCGACCGCCCCAACGGGAGGCGAGTGCCCCGCGGGGCCGAGGAACGGCCATGTTGCGCAGGCTTACACCGCTCGTCGTGATCTTCTCGCTGCTGTGGGCGAGCATTCCCGCGCCGGCACACGCCACGATGTCGACGGCGAAGGAAGTCTCGATCGCCAAAGACATCGAGAAGCAGATCGAGGAGACGCAGGGATACGTCAACGACCCGTTGCTCAACGCGTGGGTGAAAGAGGTCACCGA
>JAGWST010000236.1 GCA_028869325.1 bacterium
AAGATGCGCGCTTCACGAACCCACAGGTCCATGATGCCGCCTTCGTTCACGAGATCGTCCGCGACACTCTGGATGAAGCAATTATGGACGACGACGTTATTGGTGAGGAAGTTGTGACTCTGCGTCTCGATGTCGTAGACGTCCTCATCGGCGACATAGTCGATCGATTCGATGATCTCGTCGCGCAGTTTGGCGACGCGGCGCCCGGGAAGTTCCAGTGCATTGGCGAGCTTGCCCCGCTTTTCGGGCGAGACGAAGCCGATCATCTCGGCGAACTTGTGCTTCGCATCCTTCCATGCGATGACGACATGATGATAGTCTTGCCGATCCTCGCGCGAGTCTCTACCGATCGTAATTCGATTGTAGATTCCGAGGTTAAACAGCAGGTGGGATACGCCTTCGGCGAGCTTCGGCGAGATGGTGCCGAAGACGATGTCGCTCGAGTCGCGATCGAGGCGGACCCTCACGCAGCCATCCGCCTGGAAGAGCGCGCGCAAGTACGCTACGACGACGTTGCGCCCGCCGCAGAGAACAGTCGCGGGGACTTGCATCTCGAGACGCCTATCGAGCAACTCGTAGCGCGTCACGAACTCGCGCAGATGCTCGCCGTACAACCGCAGGCGGCGAACGTCAAGATCGGCGTTCTGAGCGGCCACGGCTCGCTCGTGGCGATGCGCGTCACCGAAGACCGTGTTGACGTGCGATAGAACGTATGCCCGCTCCGCGTCATTGACCGTCATCGCTTCGATCGTCAGACTGCGGTTCGTGCCTTGGGCGTATTGGCCCACGAAGCCGTCTGCCTGAAGCCAGCCGGCGAGGGCCGCTTCAGCCTCGTACATCTCGGCACCGCTCGTCGTGATCGTCGTATCGGTACGTTGAATGAGGCGCATCCCCGGACGCAGCTCTGAGAGCGCGACCCAACGCCGGCGACCCTTATGGCCATTGGCAGCGAGCACGAGATGGTCGGCCGTGGCCTCGATGGCATTTCCGTTGGCTAGACGGATACGGTAGACGGATTTCACGCCGTTGTGCTTGACGGCGACGACGCGCGTCGTCCCCTTCGCGTCGTACACCGGCAGGCCGACGAGATTCCGAGTCACGATCTCACCGATCGGAACGGGCCCATCGGGCGTCGTCACCAACGAGCGGTACGGCAGACACGCGTGCGGGGCTGGGTGCTCGTAGGCGCTGGTAGAGCGCGTCAGCCGGGCGCTCTTGGCGTCGACGAAGTAGTGCCCCTGCGGCGGCCCCTCGATGCCGTACGCCCAGTGCAGGCCCGTGTTGAACCACTGCGGGCTGTTGGGGGCGCCGACCTGCAGCGCCAGCATGGCGCACATCTCGTCATAGAAGATCCGCGCGTCGTCCTCGCTATCGAAGTAGCCGTGCTTGAATCCCCAGTAGGTCCAGGTCCCGGCCAGGCGACTGAAGACCTGGCGGGCGTCGCGCTCGCTCCCGAACTGCTGCTCGCGGGGCAGCCGGTTGAGCTGCTCGTCGTCGGCCGCCGAACGCCAGAGCCACTCGGGCACTCCCTGTTCGGGGACGCGCTTGAGCGCCTGGGGTACCCCGGCCTTGCGGAAGTACTTCTGGGCCAGGATGTCCACGGCGACCTGCGTCCAGTGCGCGGGGACCAGAACGTCTCGCGCCTCGAAGATGGTCGAGCCATCGGGGTTGACGATCTTTGAGGTGCGGGGCTCGAAGGTGACCTGGGCGTAGGGATCGCCCGGGAGGGAGTACGTGCGGCTGAGCTTCATGCGTTTGCCTCATTCCCACGGTTTGGGCGGCGAGCGTTCATGTACGGTTGGGGGCGACAAAGCTCCCCGTGCAGAAGCCATCGTGGCCGGCGGGGAGCCAGGCACAAGATATTGTACTCCGGGCACCGGCGCAACACAAGATAGCGGAAATTACGAACATATGTTCGACATACGGAGTGCCCCGACCTCCTGTTTTGCGAGCCTGTTCCCAATCTGAGGCCGTAGCTTGTCCGGGCCGCGTGTGGGAGGCCTTGTGCATCCCCTGAGCATGGCTTGGGGATTACTGAAGAAAGCTGTGGAGGCGCGGTGGAGACCGCAAGGCCACGCACGAGGAGCGCATGCAGGAGTTCGATTTCATCATCGTTGGAGCGGGGAGCGCCGGCTATGCCGCCGCCCGCACGGCTCGTGAGCTAGGCAAGCGGGTCGCCTTCGTCGATCCCGGCCCGTTGGGGGGCCTCTGCATCCTTCGCGGCTGCATGCCCTCCAAGACCCTGCTTCGCTCCGGTGAGCTGGCCCAATTGGCCCGCGAGGCTGGGGAGCTGGGCGTCCAAGTCAGGGTCGAAGGCTACGACTGGCCGCGCATGGTCGAGCGCAAGCGGCGGATCATCGAGGGCTTCGCCGACTACCGCATCGAGGGCATCCGCGACTTCCCCGTCTTCGCCGGTCCCGCGCGCTTCCTCTCCGGGCATGAGATCGAGGTCGGCGGCCAGCGGCTGCACGGCCAACGCTTCTTGATCGCCACAGGCTCGGTGGTCTCCGGCCCGGAGGATGTGCCGGGGCTGGCCGAGGTGGGCTACCTCACCAGCGACGAGGTATTGGAGCTGGAGCGCCCGCCAAAGAGCGTCATCGTGCTGGGCGGCGGCTATGTGGCCGCGGAGCTGGGCCAGTTCATGCACCGCATGGGCGTGGCGACCACCTTCATCCAGCGCAGCCCGCGTCTGCTCTCCTCGGAGGACCACGATCTCGGCGACGCGCTGACCGGCTACTTTCGCGAAGAGGGCATCACCGTTCACACCGGGACCACGCTGGAGCGCGCCTTTCTGCGCGAAGGGCGCAAGGTGCTTGCCTTCCGGCACGAGGGGCGCGTCGTCGAGGCGGAGGCCGAGGAGATCTTCTTCGCACTGGGGCGCTCCCCCAACGTCGCGGGCCTGGACCTCCAGCGGGCCGGCGTCACGTACGATCGCTACGGCGTCGGCATCGACGCCTACCTGCGCACCAGCAACCCCGACATCTTCGCGGCTGGCGACGTGGCGGGGCGCTTCCAATTGGTGCACGTGGCGATCTACGAGGGCGAGCTGGCGGCGCGCAACGCCTTCTCCAGCGAGCAGCGGAAGGCCGACTACGCGCTGGTGGATGCGCACACGGTCTTCACCGATCCGCAAGTTGCCGTGGCGGGCAGGCGCGAGCGCGATCTGATCGCGGCCGGCAAGCCGTACCTGAAGGGCTCCTACCCCTTCGACGATCTGGGCAAGGCCATCAGCGTTGGGCTCACCAAGGGCTTCGTGAAGATGCTGGCCGACCCCGATGACGGGCGCATTCTAGGCGTGGGCATCGTGGGGGCGGAGGCCAGCGATCTGATCCACGAGTCGATCGCGCTGCTCTACTTCAATGCGACCGTCTACGACGTGATGCGCATGCCGCATCTGCATCCTACGCTGGCGGAGATCATGACCTACCCTGCCGAGGAGATCGCCGCTGCCCTGACCGCCGGGCGCGCGGCGCAGGCCGTCGCGGGAGCGGGGGCGGCCGGCAGCGTGGCGTAGAACACGCCCGCCATGCACGCGAGCGTCGCCGCCGTCCAATTTCAACCGCGCAAAGGGGAGATCGAAGCCAACCTCGAGCGGATCGGGGAGATCTTCGCGCAGCTCGCCGGCGAGGAGCCGCCCGATCTCATCATCTTTCCCGAGGCTTGCACCACCGGCTACTTTCTGGAGGGCGCCGTCCACGAGCTGGCGCGCAGCGCCGAGGAGTACGTCGAGGAGCTGCAGCGGCGCTGGCGGGCCGCGGCCGGCTCGCGTCGCGTCGACGTGGTGCTGGGCTTCTACGAGCACGAATCCGGAACGGTCTACAACGCCGCGCTCTACGCCACGCTGGGAGGCGAGCGAGCGCAACTGCGCCACGTGCACCGCAAGCTCTTTCTGCCGACGTACGGCGTCTTCGACGAGGCGCGCTTCGTCTCGCGCGGACGGCGCATCTCTTCCTTCGCGACCTCCGCGTTCCCCAGCGCCATCCTCATCTGCGAGGATGCCTGGCACTCGATCAGCGCGACGGTGGCGGCGCTCAAAGGCGCGCAGCTCGTGCTGATTCCCAGCGCCTCGCCCGGGCGCGGCATCGCCGGCCCCGAGATCGAGACGGTTGCGCACTGGCGTACGCTCTTGCAGAACACGGCGCTGGAGCACGGCGTCTACATCGTCTATGCCGGCCTGGTCGGTTTCGAGGGCGGTAAGGGCTTTACGGGGACCTCGATGATCGTGGCGCCGGACGGGCGCTGCGTTGCCTCGGGTCCGCCGTTCGACGAATGCGTCGTGCGCGCGACGCTCGACAGCGACGCGATCGACGTGGCGCGCGCCGGCCTGCCGTTCATCGGCGACCTGCGCTCCGTTCTCCCCGACTTGCTCTTGGACCAGGAGCTGCCGCTGCCGCACGGCGGGCGCGTCGCACCGTGAAGACGATGCCGCTGCGCGCGATTCGCGCCGATGGTATCCTGCCGGAGGAGCCGCTTGCGATCGACGCGGCACTGGTGGAGCGCTGGCTGGTGCGCTTTCTCGCCGACGAGCTGGTGCGCCGGCGCGGCATCCGCACGGCGGTGGTGGGCCTCTCCGGCGGCGTCGACTCGGCGGTGACCGCATACCTCTGCGCGCGCGCGTTGGGTCCGGAGAACCTCATCTGCGTGCGCATGCCCTACGCCACGTCCTCGCGCGCGAGCCTGGACCATGCGGCGATGGTGATCGCGGACTTGGGCTGCCGAGAGCGCACCATCGAGATCACCGGCGCCGTAGACGGATACCTGCAGTTCGAGCCGGACGCAGACGGGCGGCGCCGCGGCAACGTCATGGCGCGCACGCGCATGCTGGTGCTCTTCGACCTCTCGCAGCGCTACGGCGGGCTTCCGATCGGCACGGGCAACAAGTCGGAACGGCTGCTTGGCTACTTCACCTGGCATGCCGACGACGCACCACCGCTCAATCCGCTTGGCGATCTCTTCAAGACGCAAGTGTGGGCCCTCGCCCGCCAGCTCGGAGTCTCGCGCGAGATCGTGGAGAAGGCGCCGACGGCCGATCTGGTCGAGGGACTCACCGACGAAGGGGAGCTGGGGATCACCTATCAGCGCGCCGACCCGATCCTGGCCTATCTGTTGCTCGGCTATCGCGACCAGACGCTGCACCGCGCCGGATTCACGTATGCCGAGGTGCAGCTGGTGCGCCGCCGCTTGGAGTCGACCCACTGGAAGCGCCACCTGCCCACGACGGCGATGCTGACCAACACCGCGATCAACGAATTCTACCTGCGCCCGGTGGACTATTAGTGGACGATCCGCAGCGGTACGACTACCTCTTCTTTCCCGTCGGCCTGAACCTGCGCGGGCGCCGGTGCGTGGTGATCGGCGACGACCGCGAGGCGGTGGAGAAGGAGGAGGCTTTGCGCGAGGCGGGAGCCGAGGTCGTCCGACTGCGTGATCCCTCTCAGGTGGGAGAAAACGATCTCGCCGGCGCCTTCTTCGTGATCTCCACGCCGCAGGACGCCGAGCTCTCGGCGCGCATGCGCGCCTACGCGGAGCGCCATCGCTTTCTGCTCTGCTGCATCGATCAGCCGGTGTACGGCTTCGTGGCGATGCAGGCGGTGGCCAAGAGCGGCCCCGTGCGCGTGGCGATCTCCACGGGCGGCGTGAGTCCCGCGGTAGGCTCCACCATGCGGCGCGCGCTCTCCGCCGCCCTGGACGAACGCTTCGCCAGGTTCATGGCGTGCCTGCAGGCGATCCGGCGCAGGGTGCGAGGCGAGTCGCAGGCCGAGGAACGCAAGCAGCGCATGCGTGATGCCGCGGCGGGATTCACGGTGGAGGTGGCGGTGACGTACCCTGCGTGGTTCACCGGCGCCGAGGCATCACAGGGACCAAACACGCTGCCGCCCAGCCGGTAGCGTCATGCCCCATTTTGATCGCTGTGCGGCTCTCGCTTCGCAGGAGTGCTGGGCGCGTTGTGCAAATGACCCCGCCCCGAGCATACGTTCAGGAGTAGTTTATCTATGGCCGAACCCAGGGTCGTCCTCTCAGCCAAGGGACTCTGTAAAGATTTCCGTGGGTTTCGTGCTGTCAACGAGGTCAACATCGACATCCGTGAAGGCGAGATCCACGCGCTGATCGGGCCGAACGGCGCCGGCAAGACGACCGTCTTCAATCTCCTGAGTGGTTTCCTGGCGCCGACCTCCGGCGACATCGTCTTCCAAGGACGTCACATCACGCGCATGGACCCCGCCGCCATCGCCAAGCTGGGGATCGTGCGCTCCTTTCAGATCAGCTCTATCTTCCCGCACTTGAGCGTGTTGGACAACGTGAAAGTGGCGCTGCAGTCGCAGACCGACCTGCCGCACCGCTTCTGGGTATCGGAGCGCGCCACGTCGCGCTTCGATGCGCCGGCGCTCGCGCTGCTCACGGCGGTCGGCCTCGATCCCTACGCGCGCGGACTCGCGGTGCATCTCTCCTACGGCCGTAAGCGCGCGCTGGAGCTGGCCATCTCGATGGCGTTGGAGCCGGCCGTGCTGCTGCTCGACGAGCCGATGGCGGGGATGGGCGCGGAAGACGTCGAGCGTATGACGGAGCTGGTGCGGCGCTTCGCGTCGGGGCGCACGGTGGTGTTGGTGGAGCACAATCTCTCCGTCGTCTCGGCGCTCTCGAATCGCATTACCGTGCTGCAGCGCGGCTCGGTGCTCACGGAGGGGACCTACGAAGAGGTGCGTACCAACCAGCAAGTGATCGACGCCTATCTGGGCGGTCAGGAAGCGTGATGCCAAGCGCAGCGGAGCGAGCGGCATGATGGACGCGCTTCTGAGCGTGCGCAACCTGCAGGCGTGGTACGACGAGAGCCAAGCGCTCTTCGGCGTCGACCTCGACGTGCGTGAGGGCGAGGTCGTGACGCTGGCCGGACGCAACGGCGTCGGTAAGACCACCACGCTCAAGGCGGTCATGGGGATGCTCTCCAGTACCAAAGGCAGCGTCACCTGGCAGGGCCACGAGATCCTCGGCCAGCCCTCGCACAGGATCGCGCGCCTGGGCATCGGCGTGGTGCCCGAGGAGCGCGGCATCTTCTCGCAGCTCACCGTGCGCGAAAACCTGATGCTTCCGCCGGTCGTCGCCGAGGGCGGCTGGAGCGTGGAGCGGATCTACCAGCTCTTTCCGATCCTAGAGGAGCGGAAGAACAGCATCGGGACCAAACTGTCCGGCGGCGAACAGCAGATGCTGGCCATCGCCCGGATTCTCCGTTCGGGTGCGCGGCTGATACTCATGGACGAGCCGACCGAAGGGCTCGCCCCCGTCATCGTGAATGCCATTCGCGATCTCGTGCTTGACATGAAGCGGGACGGAATCACGGTCTTGTTGGTGGAGCAGAACTTACGCTTCGCCACCAAGGTATCGGACCGGCACTACCTGATGGTGCACGGGCGGATCGTGGAAACCCTTAGCAACGAAGAGGTCGTCCATCGCGAGGGCGAGCTGCTCGCCCATCTCGGCGTATGACCACGTCTTAATGGAGATCGTCATGAAACTTGCGAGACTCCTGCCGCTGGCAGCGGCGTGTGCCATGCTCGCCCCGATGGCGGGTCCCATCCTCCCGGCCCAGGCGGCCGGCGACCAGGTGGTGATCGTCAACGTCGGCGACAAATCCGGTGTCTACTCCGCACTCGACGGCCAAGGCGCCGTCGTCGCCGACCAACTGGCGATCGACGACTTCGGCGGCAAGGTGCTGGGCAAGCCGATCAAGCTGGTCAGCTACGACCACCGCAACGACGCGGGTCTAGCCAACCAGGAGACGAACGAGGCGATCGATCGCGATCACGCGACGCTGCTGATCGACTACACGAACTCGGCGACGGCGCTGGCCGGCGAGAACGTGGCCAAAGAGAAGCACGTCATCCAGATCGTCACGGGCGGCGGCTCG
>JAGWST010000237.1 GCA_028869325.1 bacterium
CCGATCAGGGCGACGATCTCACCCTTCTCGACGCGCAGCGAGATGCCGTGAAGCGCCTGGATGCGCCCGTAGAACGCATCGATGTCGCGGAGCTCCAGAAGCGCGGCCATTATGCGGTCTTCCCCAAATAGGCTTCGATGACTTTGGCGTCGTTGCGCACTTGCGCCGGCGTCCCCTCGGCGATCTTCTCGCCGTGATCCAACACGGCGATCTTCTCGCTGATGTTCATCACCAGTCCCATGTCGTGCTCGATCAGAAAGACCGTGATGCCGCGGTCGCGGATCTTGCGAATGAGCGTCATCAGGTCTTCCTTCTCGCGCGGGTTCATGCCGGCCGCTGGCTCGTCCAGCAGCAGCAGCTTGGGATCGCTAGCCAACGCGCGCGCTATCTCCAGCCGCCGCTGGAAGCCGTATGGCAGGTTGTGCGCAAAGTCGTCGGCGTAGCGGTCGAGGCTGACGAAGCGCAGCAGGTCCAGCGCCTTCTCGCGGACCGCCCGCTCCTCGCGCTTCTGTCTGCCCGTGTGGAGCAGGCTGTCCCAGAGCATGGCGCTCATGCGCACATGGCAGCCGGCCATCACGTTCTCGACGGCACTCATGAACGCGAAGAGGCGGATGTTCTGGAACGTGCGCGCGACGCCGAGCTTGCAGACGTAGTCGGGCTTATTGCCCGCGATCGAGCGGCCGTCGAACTCAATCTCTCCCGCGGTGGGCACGTAGAGACCGGTCACCAGGTTGAAGGCCGTCGACTTGCCGGCCCCGTTGGGGCCGATCATCGCGGCGATGTGCCCCTGCTCGATCTCGTAGGAGACCTCTTTGACGGCCACCAGGCCGCCGAACGTCTTGGTGACGTTCTTCAGTGCAAAGAAACTCATAACACGGTCTCCCGGGGCATCTCTTCGTATTCGGCGTTCTCCTCCGCGGCGACGGAGGTACCTCGTTCTTTGAGCTCGGCCTTGCGCTGCTCGCTGCCGTAGAGGCCCTCCGGCTTGAAGAGCATGACGACAACGAGAATGATGCCGTAGAGCATGAACTTGTACTGCGTGAAGTCGATGTGGACGCCCACCATCGCGGCCAAGTTGTTCGCCTCCGGCAGCAGCCAGAAGTTCAAGATCGAGAGTGCCGCCGAGCCGATCACCACGCCGGGCAGCGAGCCCATACCGCCGAGAACCAGCATCGAGAGCACGGTGATGCTGACGTTGAACTTGAACTGATCGGGGGAGACCAGCGTCAGCAGCGAGGCGTTGACCACGCCGGAGAGCCCCGAGAACGAGGCACCCAGGGAGAACGCCGCGAGCTTGGTGGTGGTGGTGTTGATGCCCATATGGGCGGCGGCGATCTCGTCCTCGCGGATCGCCATCCACGCGCGCCCCAGCCGGCTGGTACGCAGATTGTTGGCAAGGAAGAGGCTGACCGCCAGCAGCACCAGCACCAGGTAGTAGTACGGCAACGGATTCAGTCCAAAGTGGTAGCCGAAGAGCTTGGGCTGATCGATGGCGCTGATGCCGTTGGGGCCACCGGTGAACTTCTGCAAGTTGAGGAACGTCTGCGGAACGATCTCACCGAAGCCGAGCGTCACGATGGCCAGATAGTCGCCGCGCAGCCGCAACGTCGGTGCGCCGAGGATGATACCGAAGAGCGCCGCCACGAAGGCGCTCATCAGGACCATCGGCCAGAATGAGAAGTGCAGGCCGAACTGTGGGCTGGCCACCATGGCGTACGTATAGGAGCCGATCGCGAAGAAGGCCGCGTAGCCCAGGTCCAGCAGGCCCGCGAAGCCGACCACGATGTTGAGCCCGATGGCCAGCATCATGTAGACGCCGGCATTCACCAAGACGGTCAGATGGCCGCCGTTGTGGTCGACCAACGGCAGGAATGGCATGAACATGGCGATGACCAGCAGGGCCCAGTCGACCGGGCGGAACTTCCTCCAATTCGGCATCGCTACACCTTGTCGGGGAGGACTTCCCCGAGGAGCCCGGAGGGCCGGAAGATCAGCACGAGGACCAGCAGCACGAAGACGGCCACCGTCGCCCACTGATCGGAGATGAAACCGGCGGTCAGCGACTCGATCATGCCGATGACGAAGCCGCCCAGCATCGCGCCCGCCACGTTGCCGATGCCGCCGAGCACGGCCGCCGTGAAGGCCTTGAGCCCCGCCTCGAATCCGTTGTAGAACCAGGTGGAGCCGTAGTAGACACCGCTGACGAAGCCGCCGACTCCGGCGAGCGCGCTGCCGATGAAGAACGTCAGCGCGATCGTCATGTTGATGTTGATGCCCATCAATTGCGCGGCGTCGCGGTCCTGCGCCGTTGCGCGCATCGCCTTGCCGAGTTTGGTGTTATAGATGAAGATCTGCAGGATCGTCATCAGCCCCAAGGCGGCCAGCACCACCAGCAGCTCGTTGGAGGCCAGGTTCACGCCATGGAAGCTCCAGACCACGTTCGGCACGACCGACGGGAACGGAATCGGCGATGGCCCCTTCCAGAGCTGCATGATGTTCTCGAGGATGAACGAGGCGCCGATAGCCGTGATCAACGGCGCCAGCCGCGGTGCGTTACGCAGCCGGCGGTAAGCCAGCCGCTCCAGCAGCACGCCGACGAGTCCGCACAGCACCATCGCGCCCACGACCGTCAAGGCCAAGACGCCGAAGAGCGGCCAGCCCTTCAGCTCGCCGCTTGCATCCAGCAGCCCGATGATGGCCAGCGAGAAGAACGAGCCCAGCGTGTAGACGTCGCCGTGCGCGAAATTGATCAGCTCGATGATGCCATACACCATCGTGTAGCCGAGAGCGATCAGCGCGTAGATGCCGCCGAGCGATAGACCGTTGATGACTTGTTGGATGAAGAGTTCCAAGTTTAACCCTTCTCACGATGAGGGATGGGGGCGAGCATATAGCGCTCCCCCCCATCCCAGCACGAACCTCGAACCAGGAGTGAGTAGATCCTAGCCGCCGGCAGAGACGTTGATCTGGCGGACGAAGACCTGCTTGCCGCCGTTGATCTTCCACAGCGAGATGACCGGGCTGGTCGTATCGCCGTTCTTGTCGAAGCCGAACGAGCCGATGATCGACTTGAAGTCCTTGGTGCTCTGAATGGTCTTCAGCACCTGGGCACGAGTCGGCGCCTTGCCGCCGTTCTCCTTGATGGCCTTGTCCACCGCGCCGATGATCACCTGAGCGGCAACGTAGCCGTTGGCCGAGTAGGCGCCGATGTCGCTGTGGAACTTGGCCTTGTAGGCCTTGATGAAGGCCTGCGCCGATGCGGACTTCTCGGCATCCGGAGCGGCCACCGTGTAGTACGAGTTGTTGGCCGCGGGACCGGCTACCTTGAGGAACTCGTCGTCCGAGATGCCGTCACCACCCTCGAAGGGGACCTTCGTGGGATCCATGCCGGACGAGCCCATCTGCTGACGGATAAGGCCACCACCGGTGACGGTGACGCCGCCGTAGTAGATCGCGTCGGGGTGCGTCGCCGAGACCTTGGTGAGCAGCGCCTTGAAGTCTTGCTGGTTGGCCGTCACGTGATCGTGACCGAGAACCGAGCCGCCCTCGGACTTGAAGTCGGCATCGAAGACGTTGGCGAGACCCAGACCGTAGGTCTCGTTGTCGTCGATGATGTAGACCTTCTTGAAGCCGAGCTGCTTGGCGAACTGCGCGCCGGCCTTACCCTGGACGTCGTCCGTCGCGCAGACGCGGAAGTACGTGATCTCGCTGGGGTGCGAGGTGCGGTACTTCGAGGTCTTGGTCAGCGTCGGATTGGTATTCGAGGGCGAGATGAGCGGGAGACCGGTCTCGTTCGAGACGGGAATCTCGGCCGCGGCCACGTTCGAGTTGAACGGACCGACCACGCCCATCACGGCGGCATCGGCGGCGAGGCTGCGGATGTTGGTTGCACCCTGCTGGGGGTTGTGGATTCCGCCGACGGCGTCGTCGAGCGGATCGAGCTGGAAGCGGAAGCCCGCCGGAGCATGTAGGTTCGCTTCGTCGACCGCGAGCTGGGCGCCGTTCTGGGTCGGAATGCCATTGCTGGCATCGCCGCCCGAGGTCGGCAGCTCGGTGCCGATCTTGATCACTTGTTCGGCCGCCTGCGCCGGCGCGAACGCGCCGCAGGTGCCGAACAGGGACACGATCGCTGCTAGGGCGACGAACCGCGTCAATGAACGTCTGGACATACTGTTGTGTTCTCCCTCCAAAAGACGATGAAAACTACGCTTCGAGAGTCGCTTACGTCCGGAGAAGACCCATGATAACGGCAAGTTTCCCCTGCGACGAAAGTCGCACCTCTCGCGGTACGAATAACGCTGAAGGGCTACTGCCTCGTTCCCGAGCCGGAGACTACGCCTCCGGGCTCGCTTCCCCTGCAGTAAGCTCTCCCATGGCGCAAAAGCCGGTGCCACCATGGCGTCGAACAGATCGCCGCAACTGAGCGACCGCCGCCGCAGCCGGCAAAAAAACGGCTGTTCAGACCCGCTCCAGCTCGCGCGTCGCACGGGCATCGAAGTACTTGGCCTGCGGATGATGCAGCACCAGGGCGGCGGTCGATTGCTCGGGCATGATCTGAAAGCCCTCGGTGAGGCCGACACCCAGGCGCTCTTGCGCCTGCAGCAACGCGAACACGGGAGCATGTTGCGCATGCTCCGGGCACGCTGGGTAGCCCCAGGAGTAACGCTGGCCGACGCCATCACCAAGCCCCAGCTCGCGGCGAATGCGCCGGTGCAGCCACTCCGCGGTGGCCTCGGCGGCCTGCACCGAGAAGCCGTGGAGAAAGAGCGCCTCACTGTAGCGATGCTCCGCTTGCAGACGCTCCGAGGCCTCGCTCGCGCCATCGCCGACGGTCACCACCTGAAAGCCGACGAGGTCGATGCCGCGCCCGTTCTCCGCCGGGCGCAGATAGTCGGCCAGACAGAGATGCTCGCCGCCGGGCTGGCGCGGAAAGGTCAGACGCATGAGCTCGCGCGTGGGATCCGCCGGGTCGTAGACGACGATCGCGTCGCCTTCACCGGCGGCCGGGAAGAGGCCGTACGCCGCACGCGGACGGATGAAGCCGGTGCGCCGCGCCTGGGCCTGGAAGGCCTGCAGACGCGGCTCGAACTCCTCGCGCAGCACGCGCTCCCATGCCTCGCCCTTGAGGTTGCCGCCGCCCCACGAGAGGCGGTAGAGCGAGCGCAGATCGTAACAGGAGAAGACTTCGTCGAGATCGATCTCCTCGAGCGTGCGCGCGCCCCAGAACGGCGCGGCGGGCACGGGCGGCACCAAGAGATGGTCGCGTGCGGTCTTCCCCGACGGCGTGGCGACGGCTGCCGTTGCGCGCCGCTCGCGCGCCCTGCGCGCCTCGTCCGAGATGCGCTCGCGCAGCGAGCGCCGTTGCTCTCCGTCGACCAGTTGATCGACGATCTCTAGCCCCTCGAAGGCGTCCTTGGCGTAGAAGACGCCCGGCGCGTACTCGCGCGTGGCCTCGTCGTCCAGGTAAAGGATGCGGCGGCCGAAGTCGCGATTGATCGCCGCGCCGCCGACCACCACGGGAAACTCCAGGCCCAGGGTAGCGAGCTCCTTGACGCAGGCCGGCATCTGCTTCGAAGTCGAGACCAGCAGCGCGGAGAGGCCGATCGCATCGGCCTTGACCTCGCGTGCCTTCTCGAGGATGCTCTGGATCGGCACCTGCTTGCCGAGATCGAAGACGGTGTAGCCGTTGTTCGAGAGGATTGTCCCCACCAGGTTCTTGCCGATGTCGTGCACGTCGCCGAAAACGGTGGCGATCACGACCCGCCCCTTGGTGTAGCCCTCCTTCTTCTCGAGGAACTGCTCCAGGTGTAGGACGGCGGCCTTCATCACCTCGGCCGACTGCAGCACGAAGGGCAGGATCAGCTCACCCGCGCCGAAGCGGTCGCCCACGTCCTTCATCGCCGGCAGCAACACGTTGTTCAACACGTCGATGGGGGCGCGCTCGCGCAGCGCCTCGTCGAGTTTCTGCTGGATGTTCTCTTTGCGCCGGTAGAGGATCGAGTTGTGGATGCGCTGCTCGACCGGCAGCGCGGGATCATCCCAGGGCTTGGGGCCCTCCTCGTCCTGCGTGCCGGCGCGCGGGCCGCTAGCCTCGAAGTGCGCGATCAGCCGTTGCAGCGCGTCCTCACGCCGGTCGAAGATCACATCCTCGCAGAGCTCGCGCTCCAGCGGGGCGACGTCGGGATACGGCTTGAGATCGGCGGGGTTCACGATCGCGAGGTCGAGGCCGGCCTGCACCGCGTGATAGAGAAAGACCGAGTTGAGCGCGGCGCGCGCGTGCGGCGAGAGGCCGAAAGATACGTTGGAGACGCCCAGAATCGTCAGTGCCCGCGGCAGCCGCTCCTTGATGAGACGGATGCCCTCCATCGTCTCCACGGCGCTTTGGCGGAACTCCTGCTCGCCGGTGGCCAAGGTGAACGTGAGCGCATCGAAGATGAGCGCGCCCGCGGGGACGCGATACTCCCGCGTGCAGATCTCGTAGATGCGCTGCGCCACCTCCAGCTTGCGCTCGCGCGTCTTGGCCATGCCCGTCTCGTCGATGGTGAGCGCCACCAGCGCCGCTCCATGCTCCACGGCCAGAGGACAGACGGCCTCGATGCGCTCGCGGCCGCGCTCGAGGTTGATGGAGTTGATGATGGCGCGCCCGGGGTTCGCCTTGAGCGCCATCTCCACCACCTTGGCCTCGGTGGAGTCGATCATCAGCGGCGCCTCGATGGATTGCTGCAAGCGCTTGACCAGGGCCGACATCTGGACGTCTTCGTCGACGCGCTCGGTGAGCGCGCAGCAGAGGTCCAGCACGTGGGCGCCGCCCTCCACCTGGGCGCGCGCCACGTTCATCATCTCGTCGAAGTCGTCGGCCAAGAGCAGGCGCTTGACCTTGCGTGAGCCCTGCGCATTGAGACGCTCGCCGACCAACAGCGGGCGTGGGTTCTGCTCCAGCGAGATCGCGGTGATGGCGCTTGCGACGAACTCCTCCTGCGCCGGCTCGCGCGCGGCGGCCGGCAGATCGGCGCAGGCGGCGCGAATGGCGCGAATGTGCGCGGGCGTGGTGCCGCAGCATCCGCCGACGGCATTGACGCCGAAGTCCCGCACGAACGAGCGCAGCTCGCCGGCCATCTCGTCGGGCGTCTCGGGGTAGATCGTCTCTCCCTTGGGCCCCATCAGCGGCAACCCCGCGTTGGGAATCACCGCGATGAAGCAGCGCGCGTTCTCGGCCAGATAGCGGACGGGATCGCGCATGTGCACGGGACCCGTCGAGCAGTTCAGCCCGATGACGTCGATCGGTAACGCCTCCAGCGTCGCGCGCACCGCGCGAATGTCGGTGCCTAACAACATACGCCCGGTGACGTCAAGCGTGACCTGCGCTTGGATTGGGATGCGCGTGAGACCGCGATCGAACTCGCGCACGATGCCGGCGACGGCGGCCTTGACCTCCAGCAGGTCCTGCGAGGTCTCGATCACCAGCAGGTCGGCGCCGCCTTCGACCAACGCGCGCGCCTGCTCGCCGTAGACGTCGCGCAACTGATCGTAGGTGATCTTCGAGAGCGCCGGATCGCTGGAGGAGATCAAGAAGCCCGTTGGGCCGAGCGACCCCGCGACGAAGCGCGGCCTGCCGTCGCGCGCCTCGAAGGCGTCGCAGGCGCGCCGCGCGATCTGCGCGGCTACACGATTGACCTCCAGAGTGCGCTCGCCCAGCTCGTACTCGTCCAGCTTCAGGCGGCTGGCCGTAAAGGAGTCGGTCTCCACCACATCGGCGCCGGCCTCGAGATACGAGCGATGGATCTCCTCGACCACGTCGGGGCGCGAGAGGACCAGCGCCTCGTTACACCCGTGGTAGCGCTTGCCGCCGAAATCCGCATCGGAGAGGTTGCGGTCCATGAGTTGGGTGCCCATGGCCCCGTCGAAGATCACCACGCGCTCGCGCAGCGCGTCCAGGTAGTTGCGGTTCAAATTCCATCCTCACGGCAAGGGCGGGTCATCGCGCCCCTTGCGTCGCCGTCGATTGACCAAGAACGGTCCGGTTCGCCTCGATGGCCCCCACGACCCGCCCCGCGACGTTGAATATCTCCGGGCGGGCGTAGGAGCCCAGAGCGGCGGCCTGGACGCCATCGAGCAAGCCGAGCCGGTCGAGCAGCGCCATCGAGGCTGGGGCGACGGCGCGCTTGGTGCCGTCGACCACCTTGAGCGCCACTCCCAAGAGGCGCTCCGGGGCAGCGATGCACTGTACGCCCTCGGCGCCGCCTTTGGCCGCCAGCCTTCCGCCGGCGGCACGCATGAGGTCCGTGTCGTAGCGCGCCGTGCCCGCGACGTACTCCGGATGCGTGACCATCGCGTGATAGACGCGCGCCGCTGCCCCAGCCGTCTCGCGCGGCAGAGCGCGCCCCGTCGCGAAGCGCGCGAAGCCCATCGCGGCGTTGCGAAGCGGCGTCGCGAAGACCGGGATTCCGCAGCCGTCGACGCCGAGCGGAAGATCGTCCCGGCGCTCGCCGACGAAGGCGGCGCAGACGTCGAGAATGGCGCGCTGCGCCGGATGCTCGGGGTCCAGATAGCCGGCGGGATCGGCACCCAAGTGCACGGCCAGCGCGAGAATGCCCGCGTGCTTTCCGGAGCAGTTGCTGTGCAGCACGTTCGGAGACTCGCCGCGCGCACGCAGCGCTTGCGCCGAGGCCTCGTGATACGGCTCGTGCGCCCCGCAACGCAAGGCGGAGGCATCCAGCCCGATCTTGCGCAGGATGCCGCCGGCCGCCTCGACGTGAAATGCCTCGCCATTGTGCGAGGCCGTGATGGTCGCAAGCTCCACGTCCGTCAAGCCGAAACGCTCGGCCGCCCCATGCTCGACGATGGCCGTGGTGATGAACGGCTTGGCGGCGCTGCGCAAGAAGACGGGCACCTCGACGGCACCGAGCGCGTAGAGCAGCTCGCCCTCGGGATCGCAGGCTGCGGCGGCCACCTGGTGGAGCGATTCCACCAGCGGACCGCGAAAGACTTCGACGCATGGGACACCCTGCAGCAGAGCCATCGCCGCCCGCTTTTGGCGCGATCTACATTGGGACCTGCGGCTACTCGTTTCGCGACTGGGTCGGCCCCTTCTATCCGCCCAAGACCAGGCCGCCGGAGATGCTGCCATACTACGCGCGCCGCTTCGGCGCCGTGGAGATCGACGTCACGTACTACCGCATCCCGCCGGCGCGGACGTTCGCGCAGATGGCGGGGCGCACGCCGGCCGCCTTTCGCTTCACGGTGAAGGCGCCGGCGGCGGCGACGCACGCGCCGCTGGACGCAAGCGGCCCGTTGGCGGAAGAGGTCGCCAGACTGCGGGAGGCCGTCGCTCCGTTGATCGAGCACGAGAAACTCGGCTGTCTGCTGCTGCAGTTCCCGACCTCGTTCCAACCCGGCGCCGGCGCGCAGCGCCGCCTGCAAAGCCTGGCGGAGGCATACGACGGCCTACCCCTCGTCGCGGAGTTTCGCCACCGCGCGTGGCAGACGCCACGCACGATGATGCTTTTGCGAGAGTTGGGGATCGGCTGGTGCAACGTCGACGAGCCCGACTTCAAGACGCTCGTGCGCCCGAGCGCCGACCTGGTCGGAGCGATCGCCTACGTGCGCCTCCACGGCCGCAACCGCCGGGCATGGTGGCGCGGCGGCGCGGCGGAGCGCTTCAACTATCTCTATACGCGCGAGGAGCTGGAGCCGTGGACCGCGCGCGTCGCCGATCTCGCCGCCGAGGCGCGCGAGGTCTACGTCTTCTTCAACAATTGCCACGCCGGCAAATCCGCGCGCAACGCGCGCGACTTCGCGCAGATGATGGGACTCGCCGCCGCGCCGGCAGACGAGGGCGAGCCCCTCTCGCTCTTCGAGCCGTAGCCCGCGAGACGCCGCCTACGTGGCGGCGCCCGCCAGCTCCGGCAGCACCAGGCGCTCCTCTTGCTCGCCGAAGACCGGGTTCGAGAGGTAGCGTTCGCCCGTGTCGCAGGCGAAGGTGACGATGGTCTTGCCGGCCATCTCCTTGCGCGCCGCGACCTGCAGCGCGATCCAGATATTCCCGCCGCTGCTGATGCCCACCAGCATGCCTTCGTCGCGCGCGACGCGGCGCGCGGTCTCGATGGCGTCCTCGTTGCTGACCGCGACGACCTCGTCGTAGATCGACGTCTCGAGGACCTTCGGCACGAAGCCGGCGCCGGCGCCTTGGATCTTGTGCGGCCCGGGCTTGCCGCCCGAGAGCACCGCCGACGTGGAGGGCTCGCCGGCAATCACCTTGATCGACGCCTTGCGCTCCTTCAACAGCTTGCCGGCACCGGTGATGGTGCCGCCCGTGCCGACGATGGAAACCAGCACGTCGACGCGGCCGTCCGTATCGCGCCAGATCTCCTCGCCCGTGGTGCGGTAGTGGATCTCCGGATTGGCGGGATTGTCGAACTGCGCCGGCACGAAGAAACGCGCGGGATCGCTTGCGACAATCTCCTCGGCGCGGCGAATGGCGCCCGGCATGCCCTCGGCGCCGGGCGTCAAGACCACCTGTGCGCCGTAGGCGCGCAAGAGGTTGCGGCGTTCCAGCGTCGCCGTATCGGGCATCACGAGCACGGTCGCGTAGCCCTTCGCGGCGGCGACGAACGCCAGAGCGATGCCCGTGTTGCCGCTGGTCGGCTCCACGATGATCGTGCCCGGCTTGAGCCTTCCGCTGCGCTCGGCAGCCTCGATCATCGCGATCCCGATACGGTCCTTGACGCTGCCGCCGGGGTTGAAAGACTCCATCTTCACCAGCACCGTGCCGGATAGACCCGCGCCCAGACGGGGCAGCTTGACCAGGGGAGTATTACCGAATGTGTCGGCCAGATTGTCGTAGATTCGTGCCATAGTGGACTTACTATATCAATTTTATCCTGATTTTGCCAACGGGGGAGGCACCGCAACTGCGGCGAACAGACGTTCGCATGTTCTCGGTCGTCAGCGGCTCGCTCTACGCGGCCGACGTGGACCTCTGGATCGACTCCTCCGGCTCGCGCGAGCGTTGCTACGTCTCTCATGGACATAGCGACCACGCGCGCCGCCACGTGCGCATCATCGCCACGCCGCAGAGCGCGGCCATCTGCCGCAGCCGTCTGGGCGGCGAGATCGCTTACGAGACCTATGCCTACGACGAGGGCTTCACCATGGGTGAGGCGCGCCTGACGCTCTTCCCCGCCGGACACGTCTTGGGCTCCAGCCAACTGCAGATCGAGTGCGAGCGCGGGCGTTTCGTCTATACCGGGGACTTCAAGCTCGGCGAGACGCTCACGTGCCGTCCCGCCGAGGTGCGCCGCTGCGACCTGGTGCTGATGGAGTGCACGTTCGGGCGGCCGCAGTACACGTTTCCGCCGCGCGAGGAGGTCTGCGCCGCGCTCGTCGACTGGGCGCGAGGCGCACTCGACGCCGGCCAGACGCCGGTCGTCCACGCCTACGCGCTGGGCAAGGCGCAGGAGGTGATGGCGATCCTCGGCCGGGCGGGCCTGCCGCTGATGGCGCACGGCGCGATTGACAAGCTTGCGCGAGTCTACGTGGAGCAGGGCGTCGCGCTGCCGCCATACGCGCGCTACGAAGCCGGCAAGACCGACGGCCACGTCGTCGTCATGCCGCCGGGCGGCAACAGCGCGCCCATCCTGGCAAAGATGACCGAGCCGCGCACGGCCATCGTCAGCGGGTGGGCGATGGATTCCGGCGCGCGTTACCGCTACGGCGTGGACGCCGCATTTCCGCTCTCCGACCACGCCGATTTCGCGGCGCTGCTCCGCTACGTCGAGCTGGCGCAGCCCAGCAAAGTCCTGCTGCACCACGGCTTCAAGAGCTTCGCGCACGAGCTGCGCCGGCGCGGGGTCGAGGCGGAGTTCCTGGAGGAGCACGCCCAGCTCACGCTCTTCTGAGCGGGCGCCCTTCCGCCGGCATGCACGCCTTCGCAGAGACCGCCGAACGCATCGCCGCCACGGCGCCGACGCTCGAGAAATTGGAGATCCTGGCGGCGTATCTGCGCACGCTCGGCGATGACGATTTGGCGGCCGCCACGCTCTTCTTCTCCGGCTCGCCGTTTGCCCCGCGCGAGCAGCGCGCGCTCTCGCTGGGCTGGTCGGCGATTCGCGCCGCCGCGGCGGAGGTCTGGGAGTTCTCCGCCGAGGACCTCTCCGCGGCCTATCGGCGCCATGGCGACACGGGTGCGGCCATCGCCGAGATCGCCGGCAAGCCGCGCACGCTGGGGCTCTTCAGCGGAGGGCCCCCGGCGCCGCCGGCGCCAGCGGCGCTACGCCAGGCTCTGGGGCAGATCGCGGCCGCGGCAGGCAGCGGCGCGCAGCGGCGGCGCGTGGCGCTCTTTGCCGATGTGCTGCGCGACACGGCCGAGCCGGCAGTCGTGAAGTACGTCGTGAAGATCTGCACCGGCGAGCTGCGCATCGGGCTACGTGAAGGCCTGATCGTCGATGCGCTGGCGCGCGCCTTTGGGCGCGACGCCGCGCAGACGCGCCGGGCCGCTGCCGCCGCCGGCGATCTGGGCGCCGTGGCGGTCGCTGCGCGCCACGATGCCCTCGATCGCGTGGAGATCGCGTACTTCTCGCCTCTGCAATTCATGCTAGCCTCGCCGTTGCTCTACGGCGGCGCGTACGAGGAGCTCGCCGAAAACGACTGGCTGATCGAGGAGAAGTACGACGGCGTGCGGGCGCAGGCGCACGTGCACGACGGCCAGGCGCGCATCTATTCGCGCAACATGAACGACGTGACGGCCGCGTACCCGGAGGTGCATGAAGCGCTGGCGGCGCTCCCCGCGGCGCTGATCATCGATGGTGAGATCGTAGCGCAGCGCGACGGCCGCGTGCTGCCGTTTCGTGTACTCCAAACGCGTCTGCAGCGTAAGCAGACGACGGCGGCGCTGACGGCGGAGACTCCCGTGGCGCTGATGGCCTTCGACCTTTTGGCCGTGGACGGCCGCTTTCTGATCGGCGAGCCGCTGGCTGAGCGCAGGCGCATCCTGACGACGCTGCTGCCGGCGCGCGAGCACCTGCGCGTGGCGCCGGCGCGGCGGCTCGACGCGGGAGCGGCCGATATGGCCAGCGTCCTGCACGAGCAGTTCGAGAGCGCGCGCGAGCGCGGCAACGAAGGGCTGATGCTCAAACGATTGGATGCCCCCTATCAGCCCGGCAAGCGCGGCGGCCTCTGGCTCAAGCTCAAGCGCGAGCTCTCGACGCTGGACTGCGTGGTGGTTGCCGTCGAGTTCGGCCACGGCAAGCGGGCGCACGTGATCTCCGATTACACCTTCGCGGTGCGGGCCGCGGACCAGACGCTGGCCACGATCGGCAAGGCCTACTCCGGGTTGACGGATGCCGAGATCGCCGAGCTCACGCCGTGGTTTCTGGCGCACCGGTCGGGCGGCACGGGCGCACCGGCGCGCCGCTTTCCCGTCGAGCCGCGGATCGTGATCGAAGTGGCGTTCGATGTGATCCAGCCCAGCGGACGCCACGGCAGCGGCTACGCGCTGCGTTTTCCGCGCATCGCGCGCCTGCGCCCCGATAGGTCGCCGGCCGACGCCAGCACCTTGGCCGAGGTCGAGGCGATCTACGCGCAGATGCTCGCGCGCGAGGCGGCCTCCACCTTGCATTGAGTCTCTGCCTAGACTAGTCTATACATGACCGGAGTTGTGGAGCCGCCTCGTCACCTCGCGAACCCACGCCGTCCCGTGTCGCCCCGGACCCAGTCGGATCGAACCTCCGCCAAGACTTCGCAGCCTCCGGCAGCAGCATAGAGCGGCGGCACGCTCCCCAGGAAGCGTGCCGGAGGGCACGTCGATGAGCACAGGCTCCCCTATCGCCTCCTTCCGCCTCTTGGAAGAGAGATTCACCGGCCGTATGGCATCGGTGCTGGCCCTCTCGATCAGCGGCGTCTTTCTCGACGGCTACGACATCACGATCATCGCGCTGGCGCTCCTGGCCATACGGCCCGAGTTTCATGTCACGCCGATCCAGATCGGCTTCATCGCATCGGCGACGCTGATCGGCAATCTCTTGGGAGCGCTCGTCTTCGGCCACCTCGCCGATCGCGCGGGGCGCCGGCCGATCTTCCTCTACGACATGGCCTTCTTTGTGGTATTCGCTATCCTCTCTGGACTCTCGCAGAATATCTGGCAGCTCATTCTCTGGCGCTTCTTGCTCGGCATCGGCATCGGC
>JAGWST010000238.1 GCA_028869325.1 bacterium
GCCGCCGCGTGCACCACGGTGGTCGTGACGCCCGGCAGCGCGGCGATCTGCGCGAGAAACTCGGAGGGCCGCTCCGCGCCGGCGCTGGAGATCGGCACCGTGCCGCAGACGTAGAGGCGATCGCGCGCACGCGTCAGCGCGACGTAGAAGAGGCGCACCTCTTCGCGCAGCTCGCGCTGGGCCCACGCATCGCGCGCCGCCTCACCATGGACGCCGAAGCGCGCGCGTAAGGCGTGGTAGGTGGGTGCCCCTTCCTCGTCTCGGGCGACGATCGGCGCTCGCTCATCATAGTTCCAGAGCACGCGCGTCGGGGGATGCCTCCCCGGAAAGACGTTCGGCGTCACGTCGGCCACGAAGACGGCGGGCCACTCGCGCCCCTTCGCCCAGTGGATCGTCGCGATGGTCACCGCATCGGCGGCCGGCGGATCCGCCTCGCGCTCGTCGAAGGCGACCTCGCGCAACGATTCGAGGTGCATCACGAAGTTGGCGATGCGCGCGTCGGGCATGCCCTGCGCGAAGCCTTGCGCGATTTGCTCCAGCCGCCGCAGGTTCGCCACCGCCTGCCGCCCGTCGAGACTCCGCTGCGCTTGAAGCGCGTAGCGGTGCTCCAGGCCGCTGCCCAACAGAATGCGCTGGATCGCCTCGGCGAGCGGGAGCGTGCCGATCCCCTCCAACTCACCGACGATCGAGCGCAGGGTCTCGAGCCTCTCACGCGAATCGGCCGTCAGCTCGTCGGGGAGCGGCCCGTCGAGCACGGAGCGCGCGAAGCGTACGCGCAATCCGTCTGCGTCTCTCGTTCCGTCGTCGCTAGGCGCGAGCGCGGCGATCGCCGCCTCGTTGAGGCCGATGATCCCGCAGCGCAGCACGCGCAGGAGGGCCACGTCGTCCGTGGGGTCGTCGGCGAAGCGCAGCCACGCGATGGCCTCTTCGATCTCCGGTGCCTCGTAGAAGCCGATGCCTCCGGTGGTGCGCGCGGGGATCCCGCGCGCCGCCAACGCCTCGACGTAGGCCTGGGCATGCGTCTTGCGGCGCAGCAGGATCGCGACGTCGCCGAATGCGAGGGCGTGCTCCGCCACCAGGCGCTCGATCTCCGCAGCGATGGCGCCGGCCTCGGCGGCGCGTGCCTGGGCCGTCGCGCGGCTCGCCGCATAGGCCACGAAGACCGAGACCTCGCTGCCGTCGGGCTGCGCATCGCGCTGCTGGCGCAGCGGCGTATCGTCCGGCCGCTGCCGCCGGATCGCATGATGCGCGGCATCGAGGATCGGCTGCAGCGAGCGGAAGTTGTCGTCGATGCCCGCGTGTTCGTGGCGCTCCGCAAGCGCCTCGATGGCCTCCGGCCGCGCGTTGCGAAAGCCGTAGATCGATTGTCGTGGATCGCCGACCAGCATCACGCCGTGCAGGCCGGCGCCGAAGATGCGCTCGATCAGCCGCTGCTGCGCGGCGTTCGTGTCTTGGTACTCGTCGACGAGGCAGTGTGTGAAGCGATAGCGGATTGCGGCGGCGTGCTCCGGCTCCTCGATGAGCATGCGCTCCAGCTTGGCGATGAGATGCGCGTACGTCACCTCGCCGCGCTCGGCGAGCAGCGCATCGAAGCGCTCCATGACCGCGGCGATCAGCCGCGCGACGCGCGCCTCCTCGTCGAGTTGCGTCGTCAGTGTCTCACGCGTAGGCGCCAGATGGCTGCGTTGGAATGCCTCGTCAGGCTTGGGATCGCCGGCATTGGCCCCTCCGTAGGCACGTGTGTAGAAGCCGCCGCCGCTGCCCGTGACCAGGGCCCCGGCGATGCTGAGTGGCTGGGGTTCGCCGTCTGGGGGCAGGAGCCGCGCGCGCGTCGCGGCGCAGGCTGCCAGAAGCGCCCGTCCATCGAGACCCTCCTCGGTGGCGGTCGTGACCAAGCGGTAGAGATCGGCCATCGTTCGTCCCGAGGCCAGGAGATCGAGGCCGCGTGGCGCCTCGACGGCGATACGCCCCTCCAACAGCTCGCGGAAGACGACGGCGAAGCGCGTGAGCGCGGCGCCCTCCTCCAAGACCTCGAGATCCGGCTCGATCCGCGCGCGGTAGGCGTGAACGAGCAGCATCTCGCGACAGAATGCGTGGAAGGTGGAGATGGTGATCTCCTCGGCGCGCGTCCCCAGCCGGCGCACCAGACGCGCGGCGAGCTCCGCTGCGGCGCTGCGCGAGAAGGTGGCGGCGAGGATCGATCGCGGATCGACGCCGGCCTCGCGTACGAGGTGGTGGATGCGATCGACCAGCGTGGCGGTCTTGCCGCTGCCGGCGCCCGCGATCACCACCAATGGCGCGCGAAGATCGTGCCGGATGATGGCACGCTGTTGCGCGGTTGGCGTGCGCTCCTCGCTCACGGCTCCTCACTATGCGCGTCGCCGGCGGCGGGCAACTCGTCGTCCGCCAATCCGCGTCCGCAGGCAAGACGGTAGGCGCAGGTCTCGCAGGCGCGCCCGGGATGGGGCTCGTAGCTCGCCCGCCCGGCGCGAAGATCGCTGCAGAGCGCGCCGATGCGGCGCAGGCCTTGCGCCAGCTCGTCCTGCGCGATCGACTCTCCGCGCGGCGAGCGGCCAGCCGGCTCGCCGGCTGTCAACGAGGCCGTTCGCGAGACCGCCGATCGTTCTGCGGCGTGCCGCCCACGCAGGAAGAGCAGGTCGAGCGCGACGACGCGAACGGCCGGCTCGCGTTCCCGCACTGCCGCGGCGTAGAGCGGGAGCTGGACGCAGCCGTCGACCTTTCCGATCGGCAGGACTCCATCCCCAGGCTCGCCGGCCAATCGGCGGAAGCGCGAGGCGAACGGGTGCCACGGCCCGCTCTTGTAGTCGCGGATGACCACTCCCTCGGCGACCTCGTCGATGCGATCGATGCGCCCGGTGAAGGCATGGCGGTCTCCCGCGCCGTCTTCGATCGCGAAATCGACCGTCAATTCGCGGTCGCGCACGCGGAAGGAGGGTTGCGCGAGCATCCAGCGCACGTAGCGGCCGCCGTAGTCGGCGGCACGCTCGCGCAGCGCGGCCAGCGTCAAGGCGCGCTGTGCCAGACTGGCGTTACGGGCGCGCCCCAGCTCGTGCTCGAGCGCGCGGCCGATCTCCGCGTCGAGCAGTCCAACGACCTGTTCCTGACCATAGCTGGCCAGGTCGCCGTTGCTGGGATAGGCGCCGTGGAAGGCGGCGA
>JAGWST010000239.1 GCA_028869325.1 bacterium
ATCGCCACCACGATGGTGATCGGTAACCGGCCGGCGATCGCGGCCTCGCTCTTCGCGCCGGGGTATACGCTTTCAAGCGTGATCGCCAATGAGTTCACCGAGGCCACGACCCAGGTCTATACCAGCACGCTGCTCGAGCTCGGCCTGCTGCTCTTCATCATCAGCGTCCTGGTCAACGCTAGTGCGCGGCTGTTGATGCACACGGTCATGCGCACCGCGGAGGAGCGCTGATGGCCGTCGCGATGGCGCAGGCGCGAAGCCTGAGAGTGCGCCATGCGCGCAGCGCGGTCGGCGTCGTCTCGACCGCCCTCTGCGCCGGTGCCGCCGCCGCCGCTCTGCTGCTGATCCTAGGCTACGTCGTCCGCGAGGGTGCCGCCTCGATCAGCATTCCGTTCCTCACGCAGGTGCCCCACCCGGTGGGCATTCCAGGCGGCGGCGTGGCGAACGCGATCGCCGGAACCGGGATCACGGTGGCCATCGCCACGCTGATGGCGGCGCCGATCGGGGTGCTGACGGGCGTCTACCTTGCGATGTACGGCCGCGGCGCCTTCGCCTCGTCGATCCGCTTCCTCTCCGATGTGCTGGCAGGCGTTCCCAGCATCGCCATCGGACTCTTCGCCTACGTCGTGCTGGTGGCTCCCTTCAAGCACTTCTCGGCCGTCTCCGGGTCGTTCGCGTTTGCCGTGCTGATGCTTCCGGTCATCATTCGCACCACGGAAGAGGCGATCCGCAGCGTGCCCGTAACTATCCGTGAGGGCGCGCTGGCGCTGGGCCTGCCGGTATACGCGACCACCGTGCGCGTGGTGATTCCGGCGGCGCGAGCGGCGATCGTCACGGGTCTGTTGCTCTCGATCGCCCGCGTCACCGGCGAGACGGCCCCGCTGCTCTTTACGGCATTTGGGAGTCAGTTCTGGGAGCTCAATCCACGCAACCCGATGGCGCAGCTGCCGCTGCAGATCTTCAACTACGCGATCTCGCCTTATCCGCTGTGGCACGAACAAGCGTGGGGCGGGGCGCTGGTGCTGATCGTGGTGGTGCTGGTCCTCAACGCCCTGGCGCGCGTAGCCTTGAGAAGCCGCACGAGCCGTTGACCGCAGGCGAGAACGTGATGACGTCGATCGATGCACCGACCTCCACGATACCGGACGAACCGGGCGCGACGCGTGCGGCCAAGGCGCAGCTCTCGGTGCGCGGCATCGGCGCCTCCTACCGTAAGCGGCCGGCGATCCGCAACGTCTCGCTCGACTTCAAGCCGCGTACGGTGACGGCGCTGATCGGTCCCTCGGGCTGTGGCAAGACGACGCTGCTGCGCTGTCTCAACCGCATCCACGAGGTCACGCGCGGCGCTACCGTCGAGGGCGTCGTGGAGCTCGAGGGGCAGAATATCTATGCGCCGGGCGTCGACCCGGTGGCGGTGCGGCGCCGCATCGGTATGGTCTTCCAACGTCCCAACCCGTTTCCAACCATGTCGATCCTGGACAACGTGGTCGCGGGGCTGCGCCTGGTCGGCGAGTGCCGCACGCGCTCCGCGAAGCTCGAGGTGGCCGAACGCACGCTCCGGCTCGCGGCGCTCTGGGACGAGGTGAAGGACAAGCTCGACCGCTCCGGGCTCTCGCTCTCCGGCGGCCAGCAGCAGCGCCTCTGCATCGCCCGTGCGTTGGCGACCGAGCCCGAGGTCTTGCTGATGGATGAGCCCGCCTCTGCGCTGGACCCGATCTCGACGGCGAAGATCGAGGACCTCATGACGACGCTGGCCGAGCGCTACGCCATCATCGTGGTGACGCACAACATGCAGCAGGCCGCTCGCGTCTCGCAGGAGACCGCCTTCATGCTCGCCGGCGAAGAGGCGGTCGGGGAGCTTATCGAGTTCGGACCCACGGCCGAGCTCTTCACGCGCCCTAAAGACCGTCGAACCGAGGATTACATCACGGGAAGATTCGGCTAGCAAAAAAGAGGCGACCGCATCCCCCCGCGACCGCCCTTTTCTCCGGGACATCTCCCATCGTGCTCGCTACTCGCCGTAGTCCTCATCGAGCGGCGCCTCGTGCAGCGGCCGCATCTCGTCCTCACGTCCGTCCATCGGTTCTCCTCTCGGTCTCTACGCTCATCGTAGGGGTGGCAGACGGTTGAGAAAATGGACCGATGTGACGGCGACCGGGGGCATCCCCTCTCCATCCGGTTAATCGACCGGCCCCTTGCGTGGAGCCGGCGTCTCGAGGCGCTCGCGAAGCAGGTGCTTCTGCACCTTCCCGCTGGCGGTCATGGGCAGCTCGGCCAGGAACTCTACCCGGTCCGGCACCTTGTAGTCCGCCAGGCGCGCGCGCACGAAGGCCCGCAGCTCCGCGGCGGCCGCGCCGGGCGCGTCGATGAGCCGGGCGGGCACCACGGCTGCCACGCTGCGCTCCCCTAACACGGGGTCGTGCACGCCGATGAGCGCCACCTGACGCACCAGCGGATGCTCGTAGAGCAGGCCCTCGACCTCGGCCGGATAGACCTTGAAGCCGCCGCGCACGATCATCTCTTTCTTACGCCCCACGATGCGCACGTAGCCGCGCTCGTCGATGGTCGCCAAGTCGCCGGTCTTGAGCCAGCCCTCCGCGTCGAGCACCTGGGCGGTCTGCTCGGGCTTGCGCCAGTAGCCGCGCATCACGCCGAAGCCGCGGCACTCCAGCTCGCCGATCTCCCCGCTGCCGGCCAGGCCACCGTCGTCGCGCCGGATGCGCACCTCGGCCCCGGGGAGCGGACGCCCCACGGTCTCGGCGCGGTCGCGATCGTCGTCGTCGAAGGCCGTGGCGGTGAGGGTCGGCGAGGTCTCCGTGAGGCCGTATGCGATGCAGACGTTACAGCCCAGCTCGGCGCGGATGCGGCGCACCACCTCGATCGGGCAAGGGGCGCCGGCGATGAATCCGGTGCGCAGCGAGGAGAGATCGAGCGACCGCAGCAACGGGCTGGCCAGCTCGAGCACGAACATCGTCGGGACGCCGTGATGCACGGTGACGCGCTCGCGCGCGCAGAGCTCGAGCGCCGCATCGGCCTTGAACGTCTCCATCAGCGCGCAGCGTGCGCCGAGCACCGCCGCGGTGAGCAGGCTGGGACAGATGCCGAAGATGTGGTAGAGCGGCACCGCCACGAAGAAGACATCGTCCTGCGTGCAGGCCATCGCCTCGGCGCTCTTGCGCGCCGTCACGACCAGGTTGCGATGGCTGAGCATGGCGCCCTTGGGCAGGCCCGTGGTTCCCGAGGTGTAGACGATCGCGTAGATATCGTCCGGCGTGACCGGGGCGCGCGCGGGAGAGTTCGCGCCGCGCTCCGGTGCGATGAGCCGCTCCCATGCGTCCTCGCCGTCGACGGCGAGGACGCGTTCGCGCAGCGCGGGCAACTCGCCGCGCATGGCGTCGAGCATGGCGCCGTAGTCGATCTCCGCCGTGGCCTCCGTGTGAAAGACGGCCGCGGCCCCAGAGTCGGCGAGAATCGCTTGCAGGTCGCGGCTGCGCAGGCGCGGGTTGATCGGCACCAGCGCGTAGCCGCCAATGGCGCATGCCCAATAGACCACGCAGAATGCCGGGCGATTGGGAATGATGCAGGCGATGCGCTCGCCGGGGGCGAGGCCCAGGGCGCGTAAACGGCCGGCCAACGCCGCCGCGTGGCGGTAGAGCCAGCCCCACGAGAGCCGCTGCTCGCCGGCTACCAGCGCGATGGCCTCGGGCGAGGTCTCGGCGTTGCGCTCTAGGATGCTCGCCAAGGTTTCCATGGCCGGTCTCCTTTCGTCGGCGCGTGCTTCGGAGGGATGGCGGAGCGCACCCTGCGAACGAGGCGATCGATGAATGAGCCTCGCGTCGCCCTTGTCACCGGTGCCGCCTCAGGACTGGCGCGCGGCATCTGCGTCGATCTCGCGGAGCACGGCTACCGCGTCGCCATCGACTACCGCCGCAGCGAGGCAGCGGCGCGCGAGACGCTTGCGCGTTGCCGCACCGCGCGCGACGACGACCACCGCATCTTCCAGGCCGACGTCTCGGATCCACGCCAGGCGGCGGATCTGGTGCGCGAGGTCCAGCGCCACTACGACCGCTTGGACGTGCTGGTCAACGCGGCCGGCGACATCGTCGTGAAGCCCTTCGTGCGCACCACGCTCCAGCAGTATCGTGAGATGGTCGAGGGCAACCTCACAAGCGCCTTCGCATGCACGCACGCCGCGCTGCCCGGGATGATCGAGCGGCGTTTCGGGCGCATCGTCTGCTTCGGTATGAACGGGAGCACACGCACGCTGGCGGCGCGAAACATGTCGGCATATGCGGCGGCCAAGGCAGCCGTCGTCGAGCTCGCCAAGTGCGTGGCCATCGAAGTGGCAAAGTACAATGTCACCTGCAACGTCGTGGAGCCGGGCGACATTCGCGAGGGCAAGGATCTCGACCGCGAGGCCGCCGCCAGGCTGGTCAAACGCAAGAATCCGACCGGTCACGCAGGCTCCTGGCAAGACATCGCCTACGCCGTGCGCACGTTGGTGGCCGACGAAGCCGGTTACATCAATGCGCAGACGCTCTCCGTGAACGGTGGCCTCCAGGAAGCCTACGAAGGGTGAGGGCGCCGCGGGCGTCGCGCTGGGAGGTTGCCGCCTGGACGGCGGTGGCACTGATCTTCACCGCCCGCCTGATCGCCGCATTGCGCATCCCGCTCACCGGTGACGAGGCGTATTACTGGGAGTGGAGCCTGCGCCCGGCCGGTGCCTACTACGACCATCCCGGCGGCGTCGCGTGGGTGATCGCGCTCTTCGACCATGGCCCGCGCAACGTCGCGCTGGTGCGCCTGGGATTTCTCGCCTGCGGAGCCGGCGCCACGCTCTGGCTGGCCGACTTCGCCGCGCAGATCGCACACGACCGGCGCGCGGCCGCGGCCGCGGCGCTGCTGTTGAATCTCGCGCCGCTGCTCACGATCGGCGTTGCCGTCGCATCGCCGGATGCGCCCTACCTGCTCTGCTGGTGCGCCGCGCTGGCGCTGGGCAAGCGCGCCTTCGATCGCGGCTCCTGGTGGTGGGGCGGTTTCGGCTTGGCCGTCGCCGGCGCCGTCGAGAGCCGCCTGCTGGGCTTCGCCCTGGTGCTGGCCGTCCTGCTCGCCGTCTGGGGCGAGCTGCGCCTGCGCCGGCGGCTGGCGGGGGGCTGGTGGATGGCGCCTGTCGCCTTCGCGGCGGGCTGCGTTCCGCTGGTCGCCTGGAACGCTGCGCACGAGTGGGTGACCCTCACCTTCGCGCTGGTCGGACGCCACGTCGACGAGGGCCTCTCCGCCGGACGCGTCATCGGCTATCTGCTCCTCGCGGCGCTCGTCTTGGGACCGGGCTGCGCGGTCGCCGCGCTCTGGGCCGCCGTGCAGGCGCGGCGCGCGCGCACCGCCTGGGGGCGCTTGGCGTTTTGGAGCGCGCTACCCACGTTTGCCGTGATCGTGCTGCTGGGCGCGTTCGAGCGTGTCGAGGTCTACTGGCTCTACGGTCCGTACGTCGCCCTCATCGGCGTCGCCGCGGCGCTCGCCGTGAAGCTGCCCTGGCGGCGGGCCGCGTGGGTGTGGGTGATCGTACCCTCGGCGATCCTGCTGACCCCGCTGCTGCTCGCGGCGAGCGCCCCCTCGCTCACCGTTGCGGCCTCCATCCATGCGCTCGGTCACCGGCTGCGCAACAACGGACCATTCGAGATCTTCACCTATCCGGCACTGGCGCACGACGTCGCGGCGGAGGCGGCGCGCTCCGCCGCGACGGTCGCCACCGACGGCTACGGCCTCTCCAGCCTGCTGGACTTCTACGGCGGCGTCCCGCCAGTGGTCATCGGCTACGATCGCCAAGGGCGTCAGGCGCGCACCTGGTTCGATCACGACGCCAGCCCGCGTGAGATACTCTTCGTCGACAAGGAGCCGCTCTCGACGCGCCCCGACTTTGCCGCGCGCTTCGCGCGGGCGTGCGCGCGCGTCGAGGACGACGGCCTCCGCCTGTACGACTACGAGGGCGTCCCCGCGCGGGCCTATTACCTGACGAAATGCTTGGAGCCGCGGCGTGGCGCCCTGCGCATCCTGCTCTGGCAAGAGTGAGCGGCCACGCGGCGAATCCCGGCGCATGCCGCGCTACTTGCACACGTCGATCTTCGTCAACGACATGGTGCAGACGATCGACTTCTACACCAACAAGCTGGGCCTCAAGCTGCTGGACGGTCCGATTCACTACCCGGGCAACGCCGATATGGCGTTCGTCGGCGCCGATTGGAGTGCGTACATCGAGTTGGTGTACGATTTGGAGGAGCATGCGCCGTATGCGATCGGTAATCGTTACGAGCACCTCGCTCTGGAGATCGACGGCGATCTACCGGCACTCTGCGAGCGCCTGAAGGCGCAGGGCGTGAAGGTCCTGAGCGCACCGAAGAAGTCCCCGGGCGGCACGCGTTGGATCGCGTTCGTTGAAGATCCAAACGGCATCCCCGTCGAGTTGCTCGAGCCCAAGGGCGCATCCGCGTCGTGACGTGCAACCGGCGCTGCGCGGCGAGGTGACGGCGGCGCCGCAGGAGTGATTCGTTCGCGAGAGGAGGGGGGCTCGGCTCCGCGAACGACGCCGGGGTATGCGCGGCGACGACTTGCGATCGAACCACCGTCCCTTCGCACTGCCCGGCACACGTGCGCAGTACGGCCCGGATCGCAGCGTCGACGTCGTGCACGTCGATCTGCACCTGCGCCCCGATCTGCATGCGTGCTCTCTGGACGGCGTCTGCACGACGCGTGTCGCGGCGGTCGTCGACGGCGTCCAGGCCATGGAGCTGGATGCCGTCGATCTGCGCATCGACTCGATCCGCGACGCCGGCGGCGGCGAGCTTGCGTACGACGTGCGTGAGCACCGGCTACGGGTGCGCTTCGCGCGGCCGCTGCGCAGCGGCGAGGAGTACGAGTTCTCGATCGCCTATGCAACGGATCACCCACGCCGCGGTCTCTACTTCATCCGCCCCGAGCCGGCGTACCCCGAGAAGCCGCTCCAGGCATGGACGCAGTGTCAGGATCAGGACGCGCGCCTGTGGTATCCGTGCGTCGACTATCCCGGCGAGCGTTTCACCCTCTCTACCTCCATCGTCGTGCCGAAGGGGCTCTTTGCGTACTCGAACGGCAGCCTGATCTCGCGCACCGACGAAGGGGAGCACACGCTCTTTCGCTACCAGCTCGAGCGACCGCTGAGCGCCTATCTCACAACGATGGTGGTCGGCGAGTTCGTCGAGCACACGGAGCTGCACGGCGAGGTCCCCGTGTCGTGGTACGTCGAGCCGCGCCGGGCCGATCAAGGCGAGCGTTCCTTCGGCAAGACGCGTAAGATGATGGAGGTCTTCGAGCGCCGCATCGGCGTGAAGTACCCGTTCGCGCGCTACGGCCAGATCGCCGTCGCGGACTTCACCTTCGGCGGTATGGAGAACAGCTCGGCCACCACGCAGACCGACCGGACGCTGCACGACGAGCGCGCCCACCTGGATTTCTCCAGCGACCGGCTCGTCGCGCACGAGCTGGCGCACCAATGGTTCGGCGACCTGCTGACGTGCCGCGACTGGTCGCAGGCATGGCTCAACGAGAGCTTCGCCACCTTCTTCGAGGCTGTCTTTCGCGAGGCCGACCTCGGCTGGGACGAGTACCTCTACGACGTCTACGAGATGCTGAAGACGTATCTCCGCGAAGACGCCGAGCGCTACCGCCGCCCGATCGTCTGCAACCTCTACCGCGAGCCCGTCGATCTCTTCGACCGCCACCTCTACGAGAAGGGCGGCTGCGTGCTGCACATGCTGCGCGGTGAGCTGGGCGAGGAGCTCTTCTGGCGCTCGATCAACCGGTACGTCTGCGACAATCAGTGGCGCAGCGTAGAGACGATCGATCTCGTGCGCGCGGTAGAGCAGGCCTGCGGAAGAAACATCCGTTGGTTCACCGACCAGTGGATCGCGCGCGGAGGCCATCCCGATCTCGCCATCACGTACGAGTAC
>JAGWST010000240.1 GCA_028869325.1 bacterium
GAACTGGAAGCGAATCGCTATCGCAGCGGCCGCCTCAGCGAGCGCTGCGAACGTCTTTTTGGAGAATCTTTGGAGGCGCTACAGCGGCCCGCGAACGCGCGGAACACGCCGCATTTGATCACCGAGGCTGCTGACCATGGCTAGGGTACGCGCCAGCTCGAGCCGCGGCGACCTAAACTCGGCGCCCCCAGAAGCAGGTCCCGCCTCCGTGCTCGACGCGGACGAAGTCGCCGTCTTGCTGCGCGTCCACGTGAGCACGATCCGCGCAATGGCCGCGAGCGGCGCGATTCCCGCGATCCGCTGTGGGCGGCTGTTAAGATTTAGTCGCATCGCGCTCGAGCGGTGGCTTTCGAGCGAGGCGCCGCGGTGAGCGCGCGCGTACTCAGGCGACTGCGCGCTGACGAGAGCGCACGCGCCTGTGGTGGGCTGCGCCGCGAGGCAGAGCAGCACGTCGAGCGGCGGGCAGCGCAGTGACGGCCGCGACGATCGCCGAGGCCGACCTGCTCGCCGTGTATCGCGCACTCGGCGGCGATCCATCATCGGCTCGACGCATCGGCCGAGAGACGCTCGTGCGCTGTGTCGCGCTCTCGCACGCCGATGAGCATCCGTCTCTCCGCCTTGACGCGGACAAGCGCGTGTGGCGCTGCGACCCGTGCAGTCGCGGTGGCGGCGTCCTCAATCTCATCATGCTCGCAGGTGCCGCGCATGACCGTGCCGAGGCCGCAGGCTGGCTCGTGGAGCACGGCCTGCTGGCCGACGGTCAGCCAACCAACGGGCGCGCACCCACTGGCCGGCTACGCGATGAGCGTGTTGCCGCAGCGTACGACTACACTGACGAATTTGGCGAGCTGCTCTACCAGGTGCAGCGCCTCGAGGGTGCCGACGAGCATGGCGCGCGCACCAAGCGATTCCGCCAGCGGCGCCCCGATGGCTCCGGCGGCTGGGCCTGGAGCCTGGGCGACGTACGCCGCGTGCCATACCGCCTCCCCGAGTTACGGGCGGCGTGCGCCGCCAGTAAGGTCGTCTACGTCGTCGAGGGAGAGCGCTGCGCCGAAGCGCTCCGCGAGATCGGCCTAGCCGCGACGACGAGCAGCGGTGGTGCAGCGTGGCGGTGGCCGGACGACTATGCAGGGCACTTCCTCGGCGCCAAAGGGGTCACAGTCGCAGCCGACTCCGATGCGCCGGGGCGCTGTGCAGCGGAGCAGCGCGCTGGAGTCCTCGCGCGCGCCGGCATCGCCACCAAGATCATCGACCTCGCGCACAAGCGTGATGACGGGTATGACATCGCGGACGCGATCGCCGAGGGCATGACACGCGCAACTCTGGTCGCGATCGTGAGCGCGACGCCGACCTACGAGCCGGAGGCGGACGGTGAGCGCGAGGAGATGCCCAGCATGGACGCGACAGCACCGGCTCTCGCGCCCGTCGAGTGGGACGACCCGCGTCCGTGGCCGACGCTCGATGACGCTGCGCTCTACGGGCTTGTCGGCGACGTCACCCGCGTCATCGGCGGCGAAAGCGAAGGCGATCCAGCGGCAATTCTGACGACCTTCCTCGCCTGCTTCGGGGCCGCCGTAGGCCTCGGCCCGCACGTGCGCATCGGCGCGATCCGGCACCCGGCGCGCATCTTCGTGGCGCATATGGGCGCGACGGGCAGCGGGCGCAAGGGCCAGGCGTTCGGTGACGGGTCTTTGCTTATTGAGGAAGCTGAACCAGAATGGTGGGCGGCCACGTTCACGAGCGGCCTCGCCTCCGGCGAGGGACTGATCGCGAAGCTCGCTCCACGCGATGACGCCGCGCCGGAGCCTCATGGTCATGCCGCGATGGTCTATGAGCCAGAGTTTGCGCGGCTGCTCGCGGCCGCCTCGCGTGACGGCTCGACGCTCTCGGCTGTCGTACGAGATGCCTGGGACCGTTCACGGCTGGAGGTCCGTACGCGAAAAGAGCCGCTCGTCGCCGACCAGGCACACGTCTCGATCATCGCCCAAATCACGCCCGAAGAGCTACGGGCGCGCCTGACGACGATTGACGTCGCGAATGGGTTCGTGAATCGGTTCCTTCTGATCGCTTGCCGGCGCTCGAAGCTACTACCGCGCGGCGGCAACCTGCGCTCCGGCGCCGTGCAGACATTGATCGCGCGTACGCGGCAGGCTATCGCGGCGGCGCGCAGGATCGGCGAGGCGACCCTCACCCCCGATGCCGATGCGTCATGGGCCGTATGGTACCACCGCAACGCGGGCATCGAGCGCGGAGGGCTCCTCGGCGCCGTCCTCGGGCGTCCCGAGGCACAAGTGCTCCGGCTGGCACTCATCTACGCGTTGGCCGACGGCGTATATCAGATCGGCGTCGCGCATCTGCTGGCCGCACGCGCCGTGTGGGAGTATGCCGCTGCGGGCGCGGCCCATCTCCTGGGCGCCATGGTCGGCAATCCGAAGGCGGACCGGCTCCTGGCGGAGTTGCGGGCGATCTACCCCGCCGGCCTCGACGGCCGGCAGATCGACGACCTGTTGCATGGTCGTGGCGCCGAGCAGGCCCGAGCCGAGCTCGTTCGTGGTAACCTGGCGGAAGAGGAAACCGTCGAGACGGGCGGCCGGCCGCGCCGCATCATCCGCGCAAAACCGCGCACTCCTACTGCGGACAATGCGGACAATGCGGATAAAGCTACGGGCGGCGACCTTTATCCGCATAATCCGTATTGTCCGCAAGAGAACGCACAATTGGAGCCCGCAGATGTAGGAGCATCGGCGTCGGCAGAGGGCGACCCGATAGCCGATGGGAGCGCGGCATGGTCGGCTCTCTGAAGGCGCTCACCGCCCCGCTGCTGATCGGGCTGGTCGAGATCGCGGGCGGCTCCCTCTTGCGCCGCGGCGACCGCATC
>JAGWST010000241.1 GCA_028869325.1 bacterium
CGGCCGGGCGGCGGAGGTCCGCCCCGGCCGCCAGGAACTGCGCTCGCGTCGCCCGCAGGGGGACAGCATCGCGATTCGAGAGCCCGACGCGAGCCGTGCGGATCCCGAAGCTCTCCTCGAACAGGCGCTTGATGCGGTTGTGCGCCAGATCGCGGTCGTGGTCCCCCGTCCAGTTCTCACGGAGGTTGCGCGCCGAGCCGATCAACAGGCTGTTACGATCCATGAAGCTGAGAAACTTCAGCTCCGGATAGCGCTCACGGATGCCTTGCAGCGCCTCACACGCCTCGTAGTCGATCACGTGGTCGTAGCCGTTCGTGTATTTTGCCGGAGTGATGGGCGGGCGCATGCGTGCCGTGCTGAAGAGGCGCTCCAGTCTGCGCCGATCCTCTGAGGACGCCAGATCGAGCTCGCGATAGCGCGGCTGGTCGATATCCTGCTTGCTGATGCGCGCCTCAGCGAAGGCCGCCACCAAGAGCTGCTCGATGCGCTCGGCCGCCTCCAAGGCCGCGCTATGCGCGCGCTCGTAGGCAGCGCCGACTTTGAAGCGCAGCAAAACTTGGTGCGTGCGCTCCGTCATCTCGCCCAGCTCGAGCGCCCCCGCCTCCTTGGCCAGACGCGCGGACTCGCTTGCGTGGCTCGCTACGGCCTCGATGTTGCTGGAGAGCGTTTGAAGGACCGACGACTGCTCTTCCGTGACGACCGCGATCTCCGTCACTTGCCCGCGCGACTGATCGACCACGCGGTCCAACTCGCCCAGGGCCGCGATGACGTCCGATGAGCGCTCGTTTGCCTGCTGAACGCTGTTCGCGCTCGCTTTTACGGAGGTGAGTCCTTGGTCGATCGTGAGCGTGACGCGCTCGATCAGCTTCGATATCTCGCGCGTCTGCTTGCGCGTAGACTCCGCCAGCTTCTTCACCTCGTCGGCGACCACGGAGAAGCCGCGTCCATGGTCTCCGGCGTGGGCAGCCTCGATCGCCGCGTTGATCGCCAGCAGATTGGTCTGCGCCGAGATGTCCTCCACGATCTCGAGCAGGTCGCCGACGCGCTCCGAGTAGTCGCTAATGGCATGAACGGCCTCCGCCGCGCGCTCAACGTCCTCGCGGAGCCGCTGCAGGTCCGTAATGCTCTGCTGGATCGTCGATGTCGATTCGCGCGCGATGCTCTCCAGGCGTTCGGAGAGCCCGCGTGCGTGCTCGCAGGCCTGGGCGATCTGAGAGGCACCCGCGCTCGTCTCCTGGATCGCCGAGGCGATCTGCTGCACCTCCATCGCCTGGGCGTCGGCCACCTGGTCCATTTTCTTTAGATGAAAGGCGTTGTAGGCCGTCGAAGCCGAGGCTTCGCTGACGCTCGTCGAGAGCGCGACGACCTCGTCGCGCAGGCGCACGATGAAGGCATTGAACGCTTCGGCACACGCGCGTTCCTCCTCGGAGGCCAGCGGGGAGAGCTCGACGCGGCGGGTCAAATCGAGAAGCTCGCCGCTCGCAAAGCGGCGTATCGCCTCCGCGAGCTCGCCAGGCATCGTGGCACTGGAGCGGTCAGAGATCATTACCGAACCTCAAACTCATCCCGCTCCACACCCTCGCCGCGGGGGGACGTCATACATGGAGTTTCGGCAGAAGAGCGAGGGTCCGCTATTCTCCGTTCGCCGGCGTTACCGCCCCTAGAAGCGGACGACCTGGCGGGCGACGGCCCCGGAATCCAGGGAGTCGAAGGAGCTATTGATCTCGTCCAGCGCAAGGTGACGGCTCACCAAGGCATCGACCGGAAGGCGCTTGGCGCGGTACATCGCGATGTAGCGAGGAATGTCGCGCCGCGGCACCGCGGAGCCCATGTACGAGCCTCGCAACGTGCGCTCCTCGGCAACGAGCGAGACCGCCGGGATGACGAGCTGGCGACTGGGATGGGGAAGACCGACCGTTACGGTGGTGCCGCCCCGCCGAGTTGCGGCGTAAGCCTGAGCCAGGACGCCTTCGTGGCCAACGCTCTCGAAGGCGTAGTCGACGCCGCCTCCCGTGAGCTCCTTGATCTGCTCGACCGCGTCGCTTGCGCTGGCATCGACCGTGTGCGTCGCGCCGATTCGTCGTGCAAGCTCGAGCTTGGAGGGCACCAGGTCGACGGCGAGGATCGGGTTGGCGCCGGCGGCCAACGCCCCGATGACGGAGCTCAAGCCCACTCCCCCCAAGCCGAAGACGGCGACGCTGGTTCCGGGCTCCACGCGTGCCGTGTTGAAGACGGCACCCACGCCTGTGATAACGGCGCAACCGAAGAGCGCGGCCTCCTCTAGCGGGAGATCCGGATCGATGCGCACCAGCGATTCTTGCGCCGCGACGGTGAACTGCGAGAAAGCCGAGACGCCCAAGTGGTGGTTAAAGAGCGTGTCGCCGCGGCGGAAGCGGCGCCCACCCCCGAGCAGCGTGCCGGCGGTATTGGCGCGGTTGCCGGTCTCGCAGAGCGCTGGGCGTCCGATGGCGCAGTACGCGCAGCGCCCGCACATCGGCACGAAGCTGAAGATCACGTGGTCGCCGGGTGCAAAGTCGGTCACGCCTTGGCCCAGCTCGCGGACGATGCCCGCCGCCTCGTGCCCCATCACCATCGGCATGACGCGCGGCCGCGAGGCATTGATCACGGAGAGATCCGAGTGGCAGACGCCTGCGGCCATGACCTGTACGAGCACCTCGCCCGGGCCTGGACCCTCGAGGTCGATCTCGCCCACCTCGAGCGGCTTCGACTCACGGTAAGGCTGCGGCTTGCCCATCTCGCACAGCACGGCGGCGCGCGTCTTCATCAATGGTTCCCTCCTACGATTTCACCACGTTCGATCGTCACGACGCGGTCGGCGATGCTTCCAATGAGCTTGAGCTCTGACTCCGCGACGAGGATGGCATATCCCTCCGCGCGCAGCTCTTGGAGCAGGCGCCCCATCTTTTGGGCCATCACGGGGGAGAGGCCTTCGAAGGGCTCGTCCAACAGCAGCAGCTTCGTGCCGGTCATCAGCGCACGTGCCAGCGCTACCATCTTCTGCTGCCCGCCGCTGAGCTGCGTGGCTTGACGCTGCGCCATCTCGCGCACCTTCGGAATCTGCCGGTAGATCGTCTCCAAGCGTCTGCGCGGATCGGAGAGCGCATTCGCCCAGGCCGGCAGCAGAATGTTCTCCTCCACGCTCATCTGCGAGAGCAGGCGGCGGTCCTCGTGGACGTAGCCGATGCCCAGCCGCGCCCGGCGATGGGGCGGGACCGTGCGCAGGTCTCTGCCTGCGAGCGCGACGGAGCCTTGGGAGATCTCGACGAGGCCCAAGACGCTCTTGATGCTGGTGGTCTTGCCGGCGCCGTTACGCCCGACCAGGCCCACGATCTCGCCCGGCGCGACCCCAAAGGAGATGCCGTGGAGCACGGGCTTGCTCCCGATGCTGACCCGCACATCGGCCAACTGCAGCATCATGATGCGTCCACCACGCCGAGCACCAGCTCGCGCACGCGCTGGTCCGCCAAGACGTCGGCGGAGCGGCCGTCGGCGATGATCTGTCCGTCGACGAAGGCGAGCAGACGCTGGGCGTACTTCTCGACGACCTCCATATCATGCTCGATGAAGAGAACGGTCGTCTCCGTCTTGGCTAGCACATCGATCACCGTATCCATCAGCGCGAACTTCTCCTGCGCGCTGACGCCGCTGGTCGGCTCGTCCAACAGCAGCACCGCCGGCTCCAGCGCAAAGGAGAGCGCGATATCCAGCACTTTGCGCCGGCCCTCCGGCAGCTGGGCGACCTCGGTCTCCAGGGCCTCGGTGAGCGCGAAGCGCTCCAGGAGAGCAACCGCCTCGTCGAGCGCCGCGCGTCTCTTCAGTTGCGCCCACATGGAGCGCTGCTCACCGCGCTTGATGCTCAGAGCGATCAGCGCGTTCTCCAGCACGCTGAGGTTGTCGTAGAGCTGCGGATGCTGGAACGAGCGCGCGATGCCGCGCTCGACGGCGGAGCGCGGCGTAAGTCCCACCAGCTCCTCGCCGCGATAGCGGATATGTCCGGAGTCGGGCGTGACATACCCGGTGATAACGTTGACGAACGTCGTCTTGCCGGCACCGTTGGGCCCGACCATGCCCACCAGCTCCCCCGCCGCAAATCCGACGCTGATGGCGTCGCAGGCGACGACCGCGCCGAAGCGTTTGCTGAGATCGACCGCCTCGAGGATCGGCGCGCTCATCGGCTCCACCTCCGTGCCGCGATCTCGTAGAGCGTCCAGAGCCCGCGCGGGAGCAAGAGGATGATCGCAAGCATGACGATGCCCAGCACCATCTCCCAGATGTTGGGGAAGTACGCCGAGGCGTAGCTGTTGATGGACTCGAAGACCACGGTCCCCACCACCGGCGCCAGGGCGCTGGACGTTCCGCCCAGCAGCGCCGCGAAGATGAACTCACCGGACGTGGTCCAATACGCCAGCGTCGGGCTCACATGACCCACGGCCAGCGCGGTGAGGCCGCCGCCCAGGCCCGTCAGCGCGGCCGCCAGGACGTAGGTGCGATACGTTACGCTCTGCACGGAGGCGCCGAGGTACTCCAGGCGGATCTCGTTGTCGCGTACCGCCCGCGCGAGATATCCCAGCGGTGAGGCCATATACGCGGAGACCGCGTAGAGCGCGATGCCGAAGCAGACGATGGTCAGATCGTAGTACGCGGCGGGCAGCACGCGATCCGCGACGTGAAGGCCGAGGATGGTCGCCGCGGGGACCTGCATGCCGTCGCTGCCGCCCGTGATGCCGTTGAACTTCAGCAGCACGCTGTAGAGCACCATCGAGAACGCCAGGCTGATCATCGCGAAGAAGATCTGCCGGTAGCGGCAGATCAGCGGCCCCACGGCCGCGGCGACGAGCGCGCTGACGACGATGCCGAGCGCGAGCAGGAGCAGCGCCTCGTGCAGACCCAGCAGACGCATGCCGTAGGCCACGGCGTAACCGCCGGCGGCATAGAAGAGTCCTTGGCCGAAGCTGACCAGCCCCGCCCGCATCAAGAGCGCGACGCCTAGCACCGCCAGGCTCTCGGCGAGGGAGACGGTGAGCAGGAACTGCATCCAGCTCGCCAGGACGAGGCCGACGACGGCCAGGATCGCGACCAGAAGCGCGACCCCGCCCAAGCGGCGGAGCTGGCCAACGTCGGCGCGGGCACGGTCGGTGCGTACGAGCGTCGCCATCTCAGATGCGCTTCGCTTCGACGCGGCCGAAGAGGCCCTGCGGTTTGAAGATCAGGACGACGGCCATAACCAGGTAGATCGCGACGAGGTCGAGATCGGGGAAGAGGTGCACGGCGCTGGCGCGCGCCAGGCCGACGATGATCGAGCCCAGCGCCGCGCCCTCCAAGCTCCCCAGTCCGCCGATCACCACGACGGCGAACGAGAGTACGATGACGGTGACGTCGATGCCCGGGACCACCGAGATCGTCGGCGCCGTGAGGGCGCCGCCGATCGCCGCGAGCGTGGTGCCGATGGTGAAGGCCGCCGTGCAGACCAGCGGCACGTTGATGCCGAGCGTGGTGCTGATCTCACGATCGCGGATGACCGCTACCATGAACTTTCCGAAGCGCGTGCGGTTGACGATGGCCCACAACCCCAGGCCGACGACGATCGCCGCGACGATCAACACTCCGTCATAGCGCGGATACGGAATCTTCCCGATGGTCACGTTGCCCATCAAGCTGTATGGAAGGTAGGCATAGTACGGATTGACGCCCCAGATCAACTTAGTCAGATCGCCCAAGATCAAGAAGAGCGCGTAGGTGACGAGCAGCTGCAGAACTTCGTCGCGCCCGTAGGTGCGGCGCAGGAGCAGCCGCTCCACAAGCGGCCCCATCACCGCACCGACCAGCAGCGCGCCGAACAGCAGCAGCACGATGCTCAGCCAAAGCGGCATCCCGGGCTGGAAGAATCGCACCACGAGCCAGGC
Organism: bacterium; assembly: GCA_028869325.1. GTDB lineage: Bacteria > Vulcanimicrobiota > Vulcanimicrobiia > Vulcanimicrobiales > SCRA01 > SCRA01. Next base: position 5,925 of record JAGWST010000241.1, read on the forward strand.
CCCCATGTACGCGCCGATGGCGTAGAGGCTGCCGTGTGCGAGATTGAGGATGCGCAACACGCCGAAGATGAGCGTGAGGCCCACCGAGACCAAGAAGATCCACGACGCATAGACCAGGCCGTCGATCAGAATTGCACTCGTCGTCTGCATCGTAGATCTCCCGGTGCGAACGCTGGTTGGGGTGCTACTTGGGACAGTCCTTTGCCCCGGGGAAGTGCCGCTTGATCCACGTCTCGGTCTTCATGCCGGCCGGCGGATTGACGCACTCCGCGGGGTAGCGCTTGACGTCCACCAGCGTGATCTTGCCGTTCTCCACCTTGGTGACGCCGTACGCTGCGGGCTCGATCGCCTGATGGCCGTCGCCCAGCTCCATGCGGATCGTGCCGCTGGGCGTGGTATACGAGAGATGCGCGAACGCCTTGGCGATCTGCGCGCTCGTCGGCCGTTTGGTGTGGTCCTCGGCCTGCGCCTTCTCGAACGCCGCCTTCAGCCCAAAGATCGCCTGCGCGATGTGGTACGAGGGGTAGCCCGGCGTTTCATTGTAGCGGTCCTCATAGGCCTTTTGGAACCACTGGTCGAGCTTGTCATCGGGAGCCAAGATGCCGTGCGGTCCGCGCGCTCCCAGGATGACGCCGGAGGGCAACAGTCCAGCGATGCCGCGGCGATGGAGGATC
>JAGWST010000242.1 GCA_028869325.1 bacterium
GGCGGGGGCGCAGGCCGAGGCGCGCATCCTGATGCTCTCGGCCAACAACATCATGCGTCCGGCGTTCGGTGATCCCGTCTCGATTCCGACGCAGGACATGATCTTGGGGATGTACTTCCTCACCTTCAACCTCGACGAGTACAAGGGGCCGGCCAAGGGCCACCTCAAGAACGGCGAGGGAAGCAACGGCTCCACCAAGCCGGGCGAGGAGCGCCTGCGCACCTTCGGCGATCCGAAGGAGGCGCAGATGGCGCTGGACTTCAAGGCCATCGAGCTGCAAGAGTGGATCAAGGTCCGCTGGAAGGGCGAGGTCGTGCGCACCACGGCCGGTCGCGTGATCTTCAATCTCGCGATCCCGCAAGAGTGGCAGATGCCCTTCGTCAACAAGATCATCGACAAGGGCACGCTGCGCAAGCTGATCGCCGATTGTTACCGCAAGTACGGTAACGCCGAGACGGCCAAGTTTCTCGACGCGATCAAGTCGCTTGGCTTCCACTACGCCACGCTCTCCGGAACCACCGTCTCCATCTCGGATGTGGTGGTGCCGCCGGAGAAGGACGAGCTGCTCAACGCCGCCGACAAGAAGGTCGAGGAGATCAACCGTCTCTTCGAGCAAGGCTTCATCTCGGAGGAGGAGCAGTACAACCAGACTATCGACGTCTGGTCCAAGACCAGCGACGACGTCACCGCCGTCATGCAGGCGGCGCAGGACCCGCTCAACCCGGTCTTCATGATGGCGACCTCGGGTGCGCGCGGCTCCATCGCGCAGGTCAAGCAGCTGGGCGGCATGCGCGGCCTGATGGCCGATCCCTCGGGTCGCATTCTGGCGATTCCGATCAAGGCCAACCTCAAAGAGGGGCTGACCGTGTTGGAGTACTTCATCTCCACGCACGGCGCGCGCAAGGGCCTGGCCGACACGGCACTGCGCACGGCCGACTCGGGCTACCTCACGCGGCGTCTGGTGGACGTTGCGCAGGATGTCATCATCCGCGAAGAGGACTGCGGGACGGCCGAGGGGATCACCGTGGCCGATATCCGCGCCGGCCGCGAGATCATCGAGCCGCTCTTCAACCGCATCGTCGGCCGGCGTGCGCTGGAGAATCTGCTCGACCCGCGCGATCCCAAGCACGTCATCGTCCGTCGTGACGAGGAGATCGACGAGGAGCGTGCACAGGCCATCATCGATTCGGCCATCGGCGAGGTCAAGATTCGCTCCGTACTGACCTGTAAGGCCAAGTACGGTGTCTGCGCGATGTGCTACGGCCGCGATCTAGCCACCGGCAAGAAGGTGGACATCGGCGAGGCCGTGGGCATCATCGCCGCGCAGTCGATCGGTGAGCCGGGCACGCAGCTCACGCTGCGCACCTTCCACACCGGCGGTGTCGCGACGGAGGACATCATCACCGGTCTGCCGCGCGTCGAGGAGCTCTTCGAGGCGCGCAAGCCCAAGGGGCAAGCCGTGGTGACCGAGGCATCTGGCAGCGTGCGCATCGTGGAGGAGAAGAACGATCGCAAGATCATCGTCACCGACGAGCACGGCGAGGAGCACAGCTACGAGATCCCGCCCAAGACCCACCCCATCGTCAAAGACGGCGACAAGGTAGAGGCCGGCGATCCGCTGCACGAGGGCTCGCTGAACCCGCACGACGTGCTGCGGCTCAAGGGCGAGCGCGCGATCCAGAACTACCTGGTGCGCGAGGTGCAGAAGGTCTACCGCTCGCAGGGCGTCGACATCAACGACAAGCACATCGAGGTCATCGTGCGCTCGATGATGCGTAAGGTGAAGATCGTCGACGGAGGCGCGACGCGCTTCCTGCCGGGCCAGCTCATCGAGTCCAGCCAACTGGCGGACGAGAACGAGAAGATCCTAGCGAAGGGTACGCGTCTGGCCGAGGGTACGCCGGTGCTGCTGGGCGTCACCAAGGCCTCGCTGGCCACGGAGTCGTTCCTCTCGGCGGCCTCGTTCCAAGAGACCACGCGCGTCCTCACCGAGGCCGCGATCAAGGGCAAGCACGATCCGCTGCTCGGTCTCAAGGAGAACGTCATCATCGGCAAGCTGATCCCGGCGGGTACCGGGATGTCGCGCTACCGCAACATCCAGATCGAGCCCGAAGGGCAAGATATCGACGAGGACGGCCGGCCGCGCAGCCAGCAGGTGATCGACGACTTCGGCGCCGTGAACCTAGCCGACGAGGCGGCCCTCATGGAGGTCATCGGCCAAGGGCCGTCCGAGGACGCGCAGCGGCTGCACATCGCCGCCGGCGCGCGCGCCGCGGAGCCGGCCGTGCAGTACGAGGGCGAGTACGACGTCGACGTGGCGCCGGAGCCAAGCGCATTGGAGCTGCAGATGAGCAAGCGCAAGGGCATCTCGCCGGAGGATCTGCCGTAGACGGTATCCGGGGGCAGTAAGCGAGGGGGCCTGAGTATCTCGGGCCCCCTCGGCAGTCGGGCGCCCGGAGACGTGGCCGCGCCGTGAACTCCGTCTTCAGGTAGCCGCGAGGTCGGCGGCCGCACCGCGGACCTCTAGATCGCACCGCGGCAGCTAGCGGCGCGCGATGAACGCACTTGGTACTTGGACTGCATTACGAACGCACCACCGGTTCCCACGTACGAGATTTGAACGCATCATCTACCTCGGTCGCAAAGAGGTGATTAGAATAGTTGCTGAGCATCTTGACGGCGAGCGCGAGGATGATGTCAAGCATCTGCTTCTCGCTGTATCCCGCCCCTAAGAACTCCTCCGCGTCCGCCTCCGAAGGCCGTCCCCGCTTCAAGAGCATCACCCGCGTAAAGCGCGCCAACGCAGCAAGCTTCGCGTCGGGAATCGCCGCACCGGCGCGGATCGCGTTCGTCACGTCCTTCGGGACCATCGACTTCGCGTCGGCGATTACGCTATGGGCGGCCATGCAATAGTCGCATTCGTTCTCGTAGCTGATCGTGAGGAAGACCACTTCCTGCTCCGCCGGTGTGAATCCGGAGAGTCTGCGGAACCTCTCGTAACCGGCAAGGTACGTTTCCAGCGCCTCTGGGGCGTTCGCCATGTACGCATACATATTTGGGATCATGCCGGCGCTCCTCTTCACGCCGGTCAGCACCGTGCGGATGCCTTCATCCTGCGACTCAAGAGTCTGTTTACGCAGCTGAAGGCGAAACGGGAC
>JAGWST010000023.1 GCA_028869325.1 bacterium
CCGACCTGCGCCGAGGGCGGCGTGCTCGGCGTCCTGCCCGGCCTGGTAGGGACGCTGCAGGCGCAGCAGGCGCTGCTCCTGCTCCTGGGCGTGGGAAGCCCGCTGATCGGGCGGCTGCTGCTGGTTGACGCGCTGGAGACGCGCATGCGCGAGCTGCGCATCGAGCGCGAGCGCGCCTGCCCCGTCTGCGGTGACGCGCCCACGATACGCGAGCTGGGAGACTACGAGCGTTTCTGCGGGATCGAGGCGCGCCCGGAGCGCGACCCGGGCTTCTTGGAGGACTACGGCATCGGCGGGCGCGAGTTGGCGGCGCAGCTCGCGCAGCCGCAGCGGGTCGGCGTGATCGACGTGCGCGAACGCCACGAAGTCTCCGCGGGCGTCTTTCCCGGAGCCCTCCACCTGCCGTTCTCGGAGCTGCCGGCGCGCCTGCACGAGCTGGACACGGCGCAGGAACTGGTGGTGGTCTGCCGTATCGCGGGGCGCAGCGCGGCGGCCGTGCAGTTGCTGCTGGAGCATGGCTTCCGCCGCGTGCGCTTCTTAGACGGCGGTCTCCAGCGCTGGCAGCGCGAGGTGGACCCGGAGTTTCGCTTCTATTGATGCGCCGCCGCGCATGATCTACTTGGAGAATCGCACGCGGGGTGCCGGCGTCGATGCCGCGCACGTGCGCCGCACGACGCGCCGGCTGCTGGCGGCGCTGGGCGAGCGGGCCTCCAGCGTCTCGATCACCTTCGTGCGCGACGCGCAGATGCGCGCGCTCAATCACCGGCACCGGAGCAAAGACCGCTCAACGGACGTGCTCTCGTTCTCGCTGGTAGAAGGGGAGCCCGCACCGCAAGGTGGTGAGCGCATGCTCGGCGATGTGGTGATCAGCGTCGACGCGGCGGCGCGCCAGGCGGCGGAGTACGACGCGCCGTTGGCGCGCGAGGTCGAGCGGCTCTTGATCCACAGCCTGCTCCACCTCTTGGGGCACGACCACATGGAGTTCGGCGAGCGCGCGCGAATGGTGGCGGAGGAGCGACGCCTGGCGGCGGTCATCGGGATGCCGTGGGCCTACGAGCCGGGCGAGGAGGGGCAGCCGTGAGGCAAGCGGAGCGCGATCGCTCGCGCGAGCGCGACCGGGAGCACGACCGGCCCGTCCAGCGCCGCACGAACGCGAACCGGCTGATCGCTTCGCTGAACTACGCCTTTCATGGGATCCTCTACGCCGCGAAGTCGCAGCCGAACATGCGCATCCACCTCTTCGCGGCGCTCTTCGTGCTGGTGGCGACGCTCTTTCTCCACTTGCAGCGCGTCTACGTGGTGATCGTCGTGCTGCTGGTTGGATTGGTGCTGGCGCTGGAGCTGATGAACACGGCCGTCGAGGCGATCGTCGATCTGATGACGCTCTCGCACCATCCGCTGGCTAAGGTTGCCAAAGACGCAGCCGCCGGAGCCGTGCTGACGGTCTCGATCACCGCGGTAGTGGTCGGTTACCTGGTCTTCTACGAGGCGATCCAGCACGGTGGATCGGCGGTCTACGATCAGTTGCGCTCGGTCTCCCTGAGCGTGGTCTTCGTCTCGATGCTGCTGACGATCGGCGCGACGATCCTCTTGAAGGCCTACGTGGGACGCGGAACACCGCTGCAAGGGGGCGCCGTCAGCGGCCACGCGGCGATCGCCTTCGTGGCTGCGTGCTTCATCTTCGTGTTGAGCTCCAGCCCGCTGGTGGGCACGCTGGGCTTCGTGCTGGCGCTGCTGGTGGCGCAGAGCCGCGTCGAAGGCGGCATCCACACCGTGCTCGAGGTGCTCTACGGCACGGCCCTGGGTGCCGTGATCGCGCTGGCAATCTTCCTGATGCTGCGCATCGGGCACGTCCTTCAGTGAGCGCGAGGGTGCAAGCGCGCGTATACAGGAGCGGCAAGCCGCAGTGTGCTATAGTATGAGCGATTTGAGCAGCGGCAGTAGACGGGGGGCTTCGGCCCCCCGATGCGCAGGGGCCCCGTGAACAGCTTCACGTTCGACGCAGAGGTAGCGGCCGTCGTCGCCCTGATCCTGCTGGCGATGTTCTTCGCGGCAACCGAAGCCGCGCTGGTCAGCATCTCGCGCGTGCAGGCACGCTCGATGCTCGAGCGGCGGCTGCGCGGGGCGCGCTCGGTCATCCGCTTGACGGAAGATCGCAACCGCTTTCTCACTACCGTGCTGGTCGGCAACACGATCGTGCTGCTGGCGGCCGACTCGCTGGCCACCTATCTCTTCATTCAGCACAACGTTCCGCAAGCGGCGCTCTGGTCGACCGTGCTGATGGCGATGCTGCTGCTGACCTTCGGCGAGATCATCCCCAAGACGATCGCCGTGGGCAACGCGGAGGCGTGGGCGCGACGGTTGGCGCCGTGGCTGGAGCGCGTGGCGTTCATCCTCTCGCCGGTCAACGCGGCCTTCCTGTGGCTCACCAACGGGATCCTGCGGATGTTCGGCGGGCGGCCGAGTCCGCACGGGCCGTTCGTCACGGAGGAGGACATCCGCACGCTCGTCAACGTCGGCGCGGAGCAGAAGGTGCTCGAGGAGCAAGAGCGCGAGATGATCCATTCGATCATCCAGTTCGGCGACACGATCGTGCGCGAGGTGATGACGCCGCGCCCCGACATCGTAGCCGTGGAGCGCTCGATGCCGGCGGCGCGCGCCTTGGAGGCGGTGATCAAAGAGGGCTACGCCAAGATACCCGTCTATCAGGGGACCATCGACGACGTGATCGGCGTGGTACACGATCGCGAGCTGTTGATCGGGCTGGCCAACGGCACGCTGGGGCACGCGGCGCTGGCCACGCTGATGCGCGGCGTGGAGTTCGTTCCGGAGAACAAGCGGGTGAGCGAGATGCTGCGCGAGATGCAGCGCGGCAAGTACTCGCTTGCGATCGTGGTGGACGAGTACGGCGGGACGGCGGGCCTGGTGACCTTGGAGGATCTGCTCGAGGAGATCGTCGGCGAGATTCGGGACGAGCACGACGAGATCGAAGAGGAGCCGATTCGCCACATCAACGAGCACGAGGCGGTGGTGGAGGCCTCGACCAACGTCGAGGACGTCAATGCGGAGCTGGACACCGTGCTGCCGACGGATGAGTTCGAGACCATCGGCGGCCTGACCGTGGGGCTCTTCGGACGCCTGCCGGAAGTGGGCGAGGAGGTCGACGTCGGGGGCAACGTACGCCTGAAGGTCGAGCGCACACGCGGGCGGCGCATCTTGGCCGTTCGCGTGCTGCGCGACGGGGTAGCGCAGCAGACGGAGGGCGAGGAGTGATGCGCGGCAGGTGGGAGCGGCGGTGAGCCAGCCGCGTGCCTACCGCGTGCATGCGATCGTCTTGCGCGGTCGCAACTTGAGTGAGGCCGACCGCATCCTCACGCTGCTGACCCTCGAGCGGGGAAAGTTGGACGCCGTTGCCAAGGGCGTGCGGCGCGGCACGTCACGGCTGTCGGGCCGGCTGGAGCTGCTCTCGGAGGTGGAGGCAGCGCTCCACCACGGGCGATCGCTGGAGGTGATGACGGGCGCGGAGCCGGTGACGCAGCATTGGCAGCACTTGGTGGCGCCGGAGGCGTTCGCCGCCGCCAATCTGGTTGCGGAGCTCGTGAACGGATTCTGTGAGCCCGAGCTCCCGCTGCCCGAGGTCTATCGCTTGGTGCGCGACGTCACCGCTGCGATCGCGCGTGACGGCGAGCCGCGCCGCCTGCTGCCGCGTTTCGAGCTGCGGCTGTTGGAGGCGCTGGGGCTAGGGATCCCGCTGGATGCCTGCATGCACTGTCAGCGCGCGCTGGACGCGGGCGCGGTGGTCGATCTGGGCGTGGGCGGGCTGGCCTGCAGCGGCTGTCTGCGCGGCGACGGCAATACGGTGCTGGATGCAGAAGACCTCGCCGCGCTGCGTGGCCTGGGCGCACGCAAGGGGCAGGGGGCATCGCTGGCGGCCGGCGCGAAGGTGGCGCGCGCCGTGGAGGACCTCGTGACGCACCACCTGGGCAAGCGCGCGCGCTCGATGGCGGCGCTCGATGCGCTGACGCTGGGTTAGCCCGATGCCCGTCTTGGCCGTCGACTACGGCGAGCGACGCATCGGCCTGGCCGCCAGCGATCCGTTCGAGAGCATGGCGTTGCCGCTGGCACCCGTCGAGCGCAGCAACCGCGAGGACGACGCTCGGCGCATCGCCGGGATCGCGCGCGAGCGCGGCATTCGGGAACTGGTGCTGGGCTTGCCGCTGACGCTGCAGGGCGAGCGCGGGCCCTCGGCACGCAAGGTGGAGGCCTTTGCAGAACTGCTTCGCGCGGCACTCCCTGAGGGTACGATCCACTTCATGGACGAGCGCATGACCAGCGCCCAGGCCAACAAGACGCTGATCGCCGCCGACGTCTCGCGAAAGCGGCGCAAGCAGGTGGTCGACGGTATGGCGGCGGCGCTGATTCTGGAGACGTACCTCGCGCGGAAGCGGCGCTCGCACCAGGCATGAGAACCCTGCGCTCCAGGCCGTTCGCGCTGGCCTGCGGCGCGGCCGGGGCGATCGTGCTTGCGCTCACCGCATGGGCGATCGTGACCTTCGTGGCCGCGCCGTGGCCGGCGCAGCAGACCACCGTGCTCATCCCACAGGGCAGCGGCGTCTCCGCGATCGCAGCCCGGCTCCACCAACAGGGCGTGCTGCGCTTCCCGGCCGCGTTCCGTCTGCTCGTGCGCGTGCGCGGCGTAGAGGCGCGGTTGCACGCGGGGCAGTATGCCTTCC
>JAGWST010000243.1 GCA_028869325.1 bacterium
GATGTTGAGGGCCGCCTGCCCGACGAGCATCGTGACGAGCCCCGTAGTCAGCAGCACCCCGTACCGGTCCGAAAGGCGCGAGGAGATGCGGTAGCCCCACACGGCCAGCAGCACGAACAGAAGGATCACCGCGGCCGCCCCGGCCAGCCCGAGCTCCTCGCCGATGATGGCGAAGATGAAATCGGTATGCCGCTCCGGGAGATAGAAGAATTTTTGCGTGCTGTGCCCGAGGCCGAGCCCGGTGACGCCGCCCGATCCCAGCGCCAGCAGCGATTGGATGATGTGAAAGCCCGTGTTCTGCGGGTCCTTCCAGGGATTCAAGAAAGCCAGGATGCGCGCGCGCTTGTAGGGCGACATCAGCACGACGTAAGCGACCAGCGGAGCCAAGGTGGCCAGCGTCGCCATCAGATGCGGCAGCCGCGCGCCGGCGACGAAGAGCATCAGCAGGCCGGTCATGATGTAGAGACTGGCCGTGCCCATGTCGGGCTGGCGCAGCACCAGCAGCGCCATCACGCCCGCGATGAGCATGACCGGGACGACGCCGCGCTGCAGCGAGGTGACGCGCTCGTGCTTCTCCGAGAGCGCCTGCGCGAGATAGATCACCAGTGCCAGCTTGGCGAACTCCGAGGGTTGGAACGAGAGCGGCCCCAGCGAGAGCCAGCGCCGCGCGCCGCCGACCATCGTTCCGACGTGCGGCAAAAGCACGGCCACCAATGAGAGGAATGCCAGGAAGAGAATCCACGGCGTCCACTGCTTGAGCTTGCGGTAGTCCATCCGATAGGCGACCACGGCCGGCGGCAGCGAGAGCGCCAGCCACAGCGCCTGCCGTTTGAGGTAGTATGCCGTATCCTGATGCTCCGCGTATCCGGAGACGCTCGACGCGGAGAAGATCATGACCAGCCCGATCGCCACCAGGGCGCCGACGCCGATCACCAGCCCCCAGTCGGGGGCGGCGCGCTCTCGGCGGTCACGCCCCACGCGGCGCGCTCCGGTCGGCTAGTGCATGCACCTCCGCCGTGAAGACCTGGCCACGGTGCTCGGCGGAGTCGAACATATCGAATGATGCGCAGCCCGGGGAGAGGAGCACCACGTCGCCGGGCTCCGCCAGCGCTCGGGCCTCGCGCACCGCCTCCCGCATCGATCCCGCGCGATGCAGCGGCACGTGCACCACGTGGCGCGCGATGTCATCCGCCGCCTCGCCGATCAGCACGACGGCGCGCGCGCGATCGTCCAGCTCGTTGCCCATCTCGCTGAAGTCGGTGCCCTTGGCCTTGCCGCCGCAGATCACCACGACGCGCCCCGGCGCAAAGGCCTTCAGCGCGGCGATGACCGCGCCGGGGTTGGTGCCCTTCGAGTCGTCGACGTAGCGTACGCGCTCGATCTCGCCGACGGTCTGCAGGCGATGGGGGAGCGCGTGGAAGTTGCGGACGGCCTCGCGGATCGCGGCGATCGAGACGCCCGCGGCCAGCGCGGCCCCCGCGGCGCCCATCACGTTGGTCACGTTGTGCTCACCCAACAGCGGAATCTCGTCGACCGGCATCACGGCCTGCGCGCGCGGCGCTCCGGGCCGGGCGAAGTAGATCTTGCCGTCGCGCACGTAGAGCGCCGAGTTGCGGTGCGGCTCGCGCGATAGCCACCACGCCGCGCACGGGATGCGGTAGCTCTCGACATCGGTCGCCAATGGCTCGAAGTACGGGTCGTCAAGGTTGCCCACGAACGTGTCGCCCGGACCTTGGTTCGCGAAGATGCGCAGCTTGGCTTCTCGGTACTCCTCCATCGAGTGGTAGCGGTCGAGGTGATCCGGCGAAAGATTCAAGATCAGCGAGACGCGCGGCTTGAACGAGCGGATCGACTCGAGCTGGAAGGAGCTCACTTCTGCGACGACCCAGTCCTCCGGCGCGGCCCGCGCCGTCTCGCGGATCAGCGCGTTGCCGATGTTGCCGCCCACGTGCACGCTGCGTTGATCGGCGGCCAGCATCGCGCCCAGGAGCGCCGTGGTCGTGGTCTTGCCCTTGGTGCCGGTGACGGCCAGAATCGGCGCCTTGCAGATGCGATAGGCGACCTCGATCTCGCTGAAGACCGGAATGCCGGCATCCTGCACCTGGCGCACGGTCTGCGTCGTGAGCGGCACGCCCGGCGAGAGCACGGCGGCGGCGGCCTTGGCAAGCATCGCCGGCAGGTCCTCGCGGTTGAGAAAGGTCGCGCCGGCCGCCTCGATCTCGCGGATCGCCGGCTCTAGCTGCTCCTCCGGCTTGTCGTCGGTGCCCCACACCTCGGCGCCGCGGGCACGCAGCACCTCGACGGTGGCCAGGCCGCTGCGGCCCAGACCGATCACGAGCACACGCTCGCCGTTTGCGAAGCTGACAGTCGTGCCTTCGGTCATCGCATCACCACGTAACCCGCGATGGCCAGAATGGCGCTCGCGGTCCAGAAGCGCTTGGTCACCACCGTCTCGGGCCAACCGCCCAGCTCGAAGTGGTGATGCAGCGGGCTCATGCGAAAGATGCGTCTGCGCGTGGTCTTGTACGAGGCAACTTGCAGGATGACGGAGAGCGCCTCCGCCGCGAAGACGCCGCCGATCAGCGGAAGGAGCAGCTGCGTGCCGGTGAGGATCGCGCCTCCGGCCAACAGCGCACCCAGCGCCAGCGAGCCGGTATCTCCCATGAAGACGCGCGCCGGGTAGCGGTTGTAGTAGAGGAAGCCCAAGCACGCGCCGGCGAGCGTGAGCTCCGCCAGCGCGACTCCGTGCGCGCCGGACTGCACGGCGATGAAGACGGAGATCGCCAACGCAGGGATCATGGTGCCGGCGGCCAGGCCGTCGAGGCCGTCGGTGAGGTTGACGGCATTGGTGGTGGCCAGCACGGCCAGCAGCGAGAGCGCATACCAGAGCCAGGCAGGCGTCACGAGCGCGCCGCCGTCGTGCCATCTGAGGACGGCGAAGCGCTGATCCGGCGCGATGGCGCTAGGCGCGAGCGCGAGGAAGGCGATAGCCGCCAGCGCGATCAGCAGCAGCTTGGTTCTGGCCCTCAGGCCGAGGGCACGGTTATAGCGCACGATCAGCCAGTCGTCGAGCAAGCCGATGGCGCCGCAGACGATGGTGAAGCCGACCAGAAGCCACGCGTCCTTGGTCCTGGCCACGCAGCCGGCGGCGAGCGCCGCGACCAAGAAGAGCATGCCGCCCATGGTGGGCGTGCCGCTCTTGCTGCGGTGCGATCGTGGCCCGTCTTCGTAGATGTGCTGGCCGAAGGCGAGGCGCTTGAGCTGGGCGATCAGCGGCTTGCCGGCGACGAGCGTGAGGATCGTGCCGATGGCCAGCGCCGCGAGGCTGTCTGCCGCGGTGATCATGCGAGCACCCTGTGGTGGAGCAGCGGGTTCTCGCCCGCTCCCCGCCACTTGAGGATGACCAGCGGCGTCTGCTGATCCGCGTTGCCGTGCGGATTGGCGCGCATCGCCTCCTCGAGCAGCGCAACGTTCACGCGGGCGCTGGCCCCAAGGACGTGCGCCTTCTGCAGATCGTTGGCGTCGACGACGGCGACGTGGCAATCGAGAGCCCGCGCGAGCTCTTCGGAGAGCTCCGCGGGCCGCTCTGGCCCCAGCACGATGGCGCGCTCGTAGGGAGGAAGTGTGCCGGTATACCCGTCGATGGCGGCGATCGCCTCACCGAGGATCTGGTAGAAGAGGCCGCGC